>DATBYN010000184.1:0-4623 GCA_036513695.1 Bradyrhizobium sp.
AAACGCGATCGCCGCAAAGCCCTTGTAGTCCTGTAGCCGCCGGTCCTGGTCGAAGCGGTCATCGGGCCAGCGCAGATTGAGACCACCCGGCGGCATCTCGAAATCAGTCGGAATGACGAAAGGCGTCATCTCGTCGGTGAGATCGATTTCCGCCGTGGTCTCCACGGTCTCGGTGATCACCTTCATGCCGACCCAGCAGCCGGAATAGCGCGACATCGCGATGCCCAATAGGCCCATCTCGATCATTTCGTGGATGCTGGAGGGATAGAGATAGGGCATTAGCGCCGAGATGAAGGCGTGGTCCGACTGATGCGGAACGGTTGAGGATTTCGCGCCATGATCATCACCGGCGAGACACAGCACGCCGCCGTTCTTGGCCGAGCCCGCGGCATTGCCGTGACGGAACACGTCACCGCAGCGGTCGACGCCGGGGCCTTTGCCGTACCAGATGCCGACCACGCCATCATGGCGGGCGCCTTTGGAAAGATTGAGCTGCTGTGAACCCCAGATTGCGGTGGCGGCGAGGTCTTCGTTCACGCCGGGCTGGAACTTGATGTTGTATTGTTCGAGGTGTTTTCGCGCTGCGAATAATTGCTGGTCATAACCGCCGAGGGGCGAGCCCCGGTATCCCGTGACAAAGCCCGCGGTGTTGAGGCCGGCGGCGCGGTCGCGGCGGATCTGGGCCATCGGCAGGCGAACCAGTGCCTGGATTCCAGTCAGGAAGACATGGCCGGAGCCTTGGGTGTATTTTTGATCGAGACTGATTGGACCTTGGTTGATTCCCATTCCACCCTCGCCTTGCCACCCTTGTAAGCCTTCGCCGAAGGCCTTTTCAGCTTGTCATTTTAGCTAGTCATGCCGACCGCCAACGCTAGTCTATGTCGGATTTCGTAAGCTCCGCATCACAAATCTAGGCAATGGAGCCCCGCGCCCAGGAATCGCAATTTCATGTGTAAAACCGTAGCGCGCCTTTTCGCTTTGTGTCGTCCCACAGGCTTGGCGCGAAACGACGTGGCGCTGCAGCGGCGCGGTTTCGCGCTATAATGTCCTCAGGAGGGACCATCCGGTGCAAGGACGACATCACATGCGGGCGATTCTCGCGGCCGTGCTTTTGTGCGGCGCGTCAGCTTTTTGCGGAGCGCAGGCCGAGCCCTCGGCCGAGACCATCGCGCAGGGCAAGGCGCTCACGGAGGCAGCCGACTGCGCCAGCTGCCATACCGCCGATCCCACAAAACCGTTCGCCGGGGGAAAACGCATCGACACCCCGTTCGGCGCAATCTACTCACCCAATTTGACGCCGGATCGCGATACCGGGATTGGCGCCTGGAGCGACGGCGAATTTTATGGTGCTCTGCGCTACGGCGTGGACCCCGACGGTCCGCGCTATTATCCGGCATTCCCCTACCCCTACTTCACGAAGATGACCCGCGACGACATCCTGGCGATCCGCGCCTATCTCGCGACCCTCACGCCCCATCGCAACACCGCCCCGCCGCCGGAACTGCGCTGGCCGCTCAATTACCGGGTGGTGATGCGGCTGTGGAATTATCTGTTCTTCCGTCCCGGCATCTTCGAGCCGGACCAGCAGAAAAGTGCCGAATGGAATCGCGGCGGATATCTCGTCACCGGCGCGGCACATTGCGGCGCCTGCCACACCCCGAAGAACATGTTCGGCGCCGACAGGCGCGGCCGGGCCCTTGGCGGCGGCCTTGTGCAGGGCTGGTTCGCTCCGCGGCTCGACGAGGCCGCCCGCAGCGGGCTGAAGTCGTGGAGCGTCGATGACATCGCCGAGTACCTTGCGAGCGGCCGCAATGGCAAAAGCCATGCCGGCGGCCTGATGGCCGAAGTCGTGGTCAATTCGACCTCGAAAATGAGCGACGCTGACCTTCGCGCGATTGCGGTCTATTTGAAGGATCTTCCAGCGGGCGCATCGGAGCCAGAGGCCACCCCGCCACCGCAATCGGAGATGGCGGCCGGAAAGGCCATCTACGACCATCTCTGCATCGCCTGCCATGAAGCCGATGGCTCCGGCGCGCCGCGGATCTATCCGCCGTTGCCCGGCAACGCCAATCTGCAGGCCAACGATCCCGCAAGCACGCTCCGCATCATGCTCGATGGCGCCCAGACCGTGACCACGGCCCGCGCGCCCAATACCGGATCGATGCCCCCTTACGCCAAGGATTTGTCGGACCAGCAGATCGCCGACGTCACGAACTACATCCGCAATTCCTGGGGCAACGCCGCGCCGCTGGTGACGCCGGCGCAGGTGGCGAAGGCGCGGAGGTGAACGTCACTTCCGATCCTCGTCAAACACGAATTTCGGCATTTCCCATTTGAAGCGGATCGCCAATAGACGAAACGACAGCCCCAGCACAAAAGTCAGGACTGTCCAGACGTCGTCAGTCAATTTCAGGCCGAAGGCAGTGGTGTAAAAAAGTCCGGTGACGACGGAAACGCTGGCGTAGAGTTCGGAGCGAAACAACAGCGGCACGTCGTTGCAGAGGATGTCGCGCAAGACCCCTCCGGCGCAGCCGGTGATCATTCCCGACACGATCACAATCGGCAGCGACGCGTTCACCTGCCATGCAACATCGCAACCGGCCATGGTGAATACCACGAGGCCGATCGCGTCGAGGACGAGAAACGTCACATTCAGCCGATGCACCGCGCGTGCAATCAGGATGGTCGCGAAGGCGCTACCCGCCGTAAGCGCGAGATAGAACGGGTTCTCAACCCACAACAGTGGATAGTGCCCGAGCAGGACGTCGCGGATCGTTCCCCCGCCAAGCGCTGTGATGCAGCCGAGCAGGCAGACGCCGACCCAATCCATGCGACGCCTTCCCGCGGCAAGGGCCGCCGTCATGGCCTGAGCGGCAAGCGCTACCAGCGAGAGCCAGTGCAGGACGGTATCGGTCGGAGGCAGTGCCCACATCGCAACCTCATGAACGCGCTTGCGGAACTTACGTCGCGGGTTCCATTCTGAACAGGTTGAAAAATGGCGCGCGGAGGGCCGGTTCCTGGAACCTCCGGCGCCAACGGCGATTGATCCGGGCTAACGGAGGGACCATTTCATGGCCTACGAACGCAATCCGGACGATCCCTATCGCTTCTCCAATCGGCCCGCTGATGAATATCGCCGCGCCGCCGGTCTCGACAATGAGTTGCAGCCCGATCCCGAACTCGCCGAGGGTCCCGCCAGCCGCGGCAGGGTTGCCCTGTTCGCGATCGCCATCGCGGTGGTGTTGGGAGCGGTTTTCTATGGCCTGAACAGCTCGTCGGTGCATCAGGCCGGGACGTCTTCGACCGCCCAGAATACCCAGTCGTCGCCTCCCACAGCCCCGCCGGGCATGCGCGACGTCACCCCGCACGCCAATTCCGACCAGGGGATGACGACAGGTGCCGCTCCGGCGCGGCCGCAGATGCCGCCGCCGACGGCTCCGGCCCAGATGAACCGGCCTGCCAATCCGGCCGACAGCACCGCGCCAAGCAAGTAACGGCGGGCCGACGGTCGATTCAACAACGCAGCGGGCCATGCATTCGCCCGCTGCGGATTTGTTTGGCCGCGTCAGCTGAACATCTTGTTCAATTCCGCACCGGAATAGCCGTTGCCCAATTCCGAGAACGTTCCCTTCTCCGCGATCTCGCGTGCCGCGCGCATAAAACCGCCCCAGGCGGCGCGCGCCAGCGAGCCGCCGACACTGATGCGACGGACGCCGAGATCGGCGGCTTCCGCGACGGAGAGCCCGGGCGAGCCGAGCAGAAGATTGAATGGCTTGGGATGCACCGCTTTTACGACCTCGGCGATCTGCTCTTTGGAACGGATCCCCGGCGCATAGAGGCAATCCGCGCCTGCTTGCGCATACGCGTTGAGGCGGTCGATCACCATGGTCAAGTCGGGCTGCCCCACCAGAAAACCCTCGCAACGGCCGACCAGCACGACGCCGCTTTTGTCGGCATCGATCGCCGAGCGCGCCGCCTTGATGCGCTCGATCGCATGCCCGCGCTCGTAGAGCGGCTTTGCGGCATCTCCGGTGGAATCCTCGATCGACAATCCGGCGACGCCGGTCTTGACCGCGCGCGCGACATGGGCGGCGACTTTCTCGGCTTCATGCGCGAAGCCGCCCTCGAAATCGGCATTGACGGGCAGATCGACCGCGCCGCACAGCGCGGTGAGATGCGCCAGCACGTCCTCGAGGGTGACGCGATTGTCGGCCTTTCCGATGGTCCACGCAAAGCCTGCGCTCGAGGAAGCGATCGCCTTGAAGCCTAAGTGCTGCAGCGCCTTTGCGCTGCCGACATCGTGGGGATTGGGCAGCACGAAGCACCCACTTTCGTGCATCTTGCGGAATGTCGCGCGCTTGTCTGCTGATGTTACCGGCATGGTCTCTCTCTTTTGTTCTCGTTGTCTGTGCGTGCAAAGGATAGCGATGTGGCACGCTTCCCGCCAGAGCGCGGCCCGCCGTTATGCGGTCACCTTGCGCAAAAACGTCCGTTCCTCCGCGAGGATGAATTTGTTTTCCTCGGCAAAATTGAAATTGGCCATGCCCTCCTGGTCGGTGCGAAGCCGCATGCGATAGCTTTCATAGGCCGCGAGGCTTTCGAAGGAAATCAGCGCGAACGCGA
>DATBYN010000185.1:0-2798 GCA_036513695.1 Bradyrhizobium sp.
CAGCCCCATCGCTTTCGCAACGTGTTCCTCCACACGCGGATCAATCTGCGCGAAGGTGCCGACCGCGCCCGAGATCGCGCAGGTCGCGACTTCCTTGCGGGCGGCGAGAAGCCGTTCGCGGGCGCGGCTGAATTCGGCATAGGCATAAGCGAGCTTCAGCCCGAAGGTAACGGGCTCGGCGTGGATACCGTGCGAGCGGCCGACGGTCGGCGTCATCTTGTGCTCGAAGGCGCGCTTCTTCAGCGCCGCCAGGACCTTGTCGATGTCATCGACCAGCAAGTCGGCGGCGCGGATCAGCTGCACGTTGAGGCAGGTGTCGAGCACGTCCGACGAAGTCATGCCCTGGTGTACGAAGCGCGCCTCGGGGCCGACGATTTCCGCCAGATGGGTGGTGAAGGCGATGACGTCGTGCTTGGTCTCGCGCTCGATCTCGTCGATCCGGGCGACGTCGAAGATCACGTCCCTGGCCTTGGCCCAAATGACCTTCGCCGCTTCCTTCGGAATTACGCCGAGTTCCGCCTGCGCGTCCGCCGCATGCGCCTCGATTTCGAACCAGATCTTGAAGCGCGTCTGCGCCTCCCAGATGGCAGCCATTTCCGGGCGGGTATAGCGGGAAAGCATCGACGACTCGTGGGGCAAGGGGATCACGCCGCGCTTTAGCAGACCGGCCGGGGTGAGACAAACGCCGGGCCCGAGACGGATGGACGCGCCAAACACGGCACTGCGGCCCAGCTATCAATCACGAGATATTGAATAACAGATATTGAAATCTGTCAGTCGCTATTGTATACCTAATCCGACGCGCTTGCTGAAGGCGTCACTTGGGGTCATTGGCCGGTCTGGCGCGGCCCCGGGACTTGGAAGAGGACTTCGCCATGACTATGGAAATCTTGTATCTTACCGCACAAGTTCAACGGTGGCTGAACAGGCAGGTGGCTCGCCACCTGGCCGCGCAGGCCGAACGGTTAGCCCGCTAACCGGACCCCGACAGCGAGACGCAGACGGTGAACGCATGAACGAGAACGTGGTTCTGACCCCGGAGCGCATTCTGGAGGCTACCGAGGACGTTCTGCGCCGCTTCGGGTTGGCGAAGGCTACTGTCGTCGATGTCGCCCGCGCGCTCGATGTCAGCCATGGCAGCGTCTACCGTCACTTCCCGAGCAAGGCGTCGCTGCGTGAAGCCGTGGCAAAACGCTGGCTCGACCGTGTCGACGTCCCGCTTCGGGAGATTGCGGAAAGTACCGGGCCTGCGCCCGCTCGGCTGGAGCGCTGGCTGCGCGCATTGTTTGCCGCCAAATATAAAAGGGTTTGCGAAGATCCCGAGATGTTCGCAACCTATTTGACGCTGGCGCGCGATGCGTGTGCCGCCGTGAAGGCGCATAAGGACGGTCTGGTCGATCAGATCGCGCATATGTTGTCCGACGGTGTCGAGCAGGGCACGTTCGATGTCGCCGACGTCAGAGCTACCGCGCGTGCGGTGTTCGACGCTACCATCCGGTTTCATCACCCCGCCCATTCCGAGGAATGGTGCGATCCGGCGACGCCGGCGCGGATCGATGCCGTGCTGACGCTGTTGCTGAGAGGTCTGGAAGCGCCGCAGAAGCACTAAACATCTCTCCGCACGCCCCAGCTATTTTGATATCCATCAAATCAGGCGCAAGCCCGGCCGATATCGTTGGCTGCGGAGGAAACCGTGCTGCTGGCCGTGTTTACGGATATCCATGCCAACCGGCAGGCATTTGGCGCGTGCCTCGATTTCGCGCGGGCGCGCGGCGCCGAACGGATAATCTGCCTCGGCGATGTCGTCGGATACGGCGCCGATCCGGAATGGACGGTGGAGAAGGTGATGGACCTGGTCGAGCACGGCGCCATCGCGGTGCGCGGCAACCACGACAGCGCCATTGGGACTGCGACTTTATCGATGAACGCCGAAGCCCAGGCCGCGATCGAGTGGACGCGCGGCAGGCTCAGCGCAGCGCAGCGGCGCTTTCTGGCGGAGCTGCCGCTGGCAGTGCAGGAAGATGACCGCCTCTACGTTCATTCCGAAGCAAGTCACCCTGCGAAATGGCGCTATGTCCAGACTACGTCGGATGCCGCGCGCAGTATCGCGGCGACAACCGCCCGCATCACGTTCTGCGGCCATATCCACGTGCCGGCGCTCTATTCCATGTCGGCGGTTGCCAAGATGACGAGCTTTGTGCCGACCTCAGGCGTCCCGGTGCAGTTGCTTTCCGGGCGCCACTGGCTCGCCGTGCTCGGCTCGGTCGGGCAACCGCGGGATGGCGATCCGGCGGCCTCGTTTGCGATGTTCGATACGCTTTCCAGAGAAATCACCTATTGCCGCGCGGCTTACGATGTCGAGGCGGCTGCAAAACGGATTCGCGACAACGGCCTGCCGCTGTGGCTCGCCGATCGGCTGTCGACCGGCAGGTGAGCGATGGCCAGATCTCAGGTTCAACCGGGCGCCATCATCGACGGTTTTACGATCGGCGAGTGCGTCCATAGCGGCGGCATGGCGACGCTGTGGAGCGTGATCCGCCCCGATATCGCCGCGCCACTGTTGATGAAGATACCGCTTGTGTGCGAGGGCGAGGACCCTGCGGCCATTGTCGGTTTCGAGATGGAGCAGGTGATCCTGCCGCGGCTGTCGGGCCGCACGTCACCAATCCATCGTCGTCGCGACCAGTTTGACGAGTTCCGGATCGTCAAAGCTGCTTGCCGTCGTTAGAGCGCCGGCGGCGAGCATGTCAGCATGGCTAAGGCTCGTCCGTATTCCGATCGTCGCGATACCTGCGGCG
>DATBYN010000186.1:0-3404 GCA_036513695.1 Bradyrhizobium sp.
TACAGACTGTAAATCCGAAGCGAAAATCAGCGGCCGAAGATCAGGTCGCTCTCGTAATGCAAAGATTTCCAGACCCATGATGCCTCCCTGGCCTGTCACATGATGGCATCTCCGCGGCCCATCGCCTAGGTCGTGCGGCCATATGGATCGTCGAAGACTCGTCCTTGATCCCGGCGCCATGCTCCGGAGTGACGATTATGTCGCTTGGTTGTCGCACGGCGCTGCTATTCGCTCTTCTGAACAAGGGGGACGATTGATTCGCGCTGGAACCGGCCTTTTGCGTGGATGAGCACAGCCGATCTCGATCCTGCCCAAAGAAAGAGCACGATCAGGAAATGCAGGAACAGGTTTCCGCCTCGATCCAAAAGCGAAGCGTTCGTCGGCGCTTATGTCCAAACAAAACGTAAAGGGTCCCGTCATCACGTTGTCACGGGAATCGGCTAGCTGCTCGGCATGGGAAGTTACACTATGAGTGACGAGTTGCCGGAACGGCGCTTTCGCACTTTGTTTATCTCCGATGTCCATCTCGGAGCCCGCGGTTCGCAAGCCGACCGATTGCTGGACTTTCTGCGCAGCCATGACGCCGATACCATCTACCTCGTCGGCGATATCGTCGATGGCTGGGCGCTGCGATCCAACTGGTACTGGCCGCAATCGCATAACGACTTCGTCCAAAAGATGCTGCGCAAGGCGCGCAAGGGCGCCAAGATCATCTACGTACCGGGCAATCACGACGAATTCCTGAGAAACTATTACGGCACGCATTTCGGCGGCATCGACGTCGTCGAAAACATCGTCCACACCGGCGTCGACGGCCGGCGCTATCTCGTCATTCACGGCGATATTTTCGACCTCGTGGTGCAGAACGCGCGCTGGCTCGCCCATCTCGGCGACAAGGCCTACGATTTCGCGATCCAGATGAACCGGCTGGTCAACTTCTTCCGGCGTGCGTTCGGCGTGCCCTATTGGTCGCTGTCGCAATGGGCCAAGCTGAAGGTCAAGAACGCGGTGAACTATATCGGCGCCTTCGAGCAGACACTCGCTGCCGAAGCGCGCCGTCACGGCACTGAGGGGGTGATCTGCGGCCACATCCATTACGCCACCATCCGCGACGAACACGGCATTCGCTATATGAACTGCGGCGACTGGGTGGAAAGCTGCACCGCGCTCGTCGAGCACGAAGACGGCCGGTTTGAAATCATCACCTGGGCCGATCCGCAGCGACGGGCGGTTCCCCTCGCCTCGGTGGCAGCGCGTGCCGCCTAATGCACATTCTGGTCGCGACTGACGCGTGGCATCCTCAGGTCAACGGGGTGGTACGGTCGCTGACCATGATGGCGGAGGCGGCGAAGGGGTTTGGTGTCGAAGTCGGTTTTCTGACCCCGCAATCGTTCCGCACCTTCGCGCTGCCGAGCTACCGGGATGTGCGGGTCGCGCTGCCGTATCAGGCGAAGATCGCGCGGTTGATTAGAGAAGCGCGGCCCGACAGCATTCATATCGCGACCGAAGGACCGATCGGACTGTTGGCGCGGCGCTATTGCCGCAAGCACGGTTTGGCTTTCACCACGAGTTTTCACACCCGCTTTCCCGACTATATCTCGGCGCGCCTGCCGATCCGCGAATCCTGGATCTGGGCGGCGCTGCGCGCCTTCCATCGGCCGAGCCAGGCGGTGATGGCGGCGACGCCCGCGTTGGCGAGCGAGCTGCGCGGGCGCGGCTTTGGAAATGTGGTGTTATGGCCGCGCGGCGTCGATACGAAACTGTTTCATCCGCGCAGCGTTGATCTCGGCCTGCCGCGGCCGGTGTTCCTTTGTGTCGGCCGGGTCGCGGTCGAAAAGAATCTCGAGGCGTTTCTCGACCTCGATCTGCCCGGCACCAAATTGATCGTCGGCGACGGGCCGGCGCGGGCCGAGCTCGTTCGCAAATATCCGAACGCCGTGTTTGTCGGCGCGCGGCAGGGCGAAGCGCTGGCGGAGGCCTACGCGGCGGCCGATGTCTTCGTGTTCCCGAGCAGGACCGACACCTTTGGCCTCGTGCTGCTGGAGGCGTTGGCAAGCGGCCTGCCGGTTGCCGCGTTTCCCGTGACCGGACCGCGCGACGTGATCGGCAACGCGCCGGTCGGCGTGCTGAACGACGATCTGCGGCTGGCCTGCCTGTCCGCCCTGCACATTTCGCCGCAAGCCTGCCTGGAATTTGCCGCCAAGCATACCTGGGAAGCCTCAGCCCGGGCTTTTGTGGAAAATATCGCCAATATCCGCAAAGTCGGACCGGCCGGCGAAACCATGGAATTCACCGCAGAGACACCGCGCTTCGTCGCTTGATCACGTCCAAGTGGCTTGCAAAGGCTTGCTTGCGCACCGGGGGACGCGATACAAGCTGCGGATGGCCGAACCATCCCTCAGCCTGCCGGTCAGTTCCATGGATATCGACGCGGCCGCGCGCGTGCTCGCCCCCTTCGCGGTGCGCACCCCGCTGTTGTCGTCGCCGGCGCTCAACGAGCGCGTCGGCACCAAAGTTTTCCTCAAACCCGAAATGCTGCAGCGGACCGGATCGTTCAAGTTCCGCGGCGCCTTCAACAAGCTCTCATCGATCCCGCATGCCGCGCGCGGCGGCGGCGTGGTCGCGTTCTCCTCCGGCAACCACGCCCAGGGTGTGGCGGCGGCGGCGAAAATCCTCAACATGCAGGCGACCATCGTGATGCCGGCCGACGCGCCGCTTTCCAAGCGCGAGCGGACCAAGAGCTATGGCGCCGAAGTCGTATTGTACGATCGCGACCGCGAGGACCGCGAAGCCATCGCCCGCGACATCGCGGCCAAACGCAACGCCACGCTGGTGCGCCCCTATGACGATACATTTGTCATTGCCGGGCAGGGCACGGTCGGCCGCGAGATCGCCGAAGACATGGCCGCGCTCGGCATCGCGCCCGATATCGTGGTGGCGCCGGCGTCGGGCGGCGGCCTGATCGCAGGCGTCGCGACCGCGGTGAAAGCGCGCTATCCGCAGGCCATGGTGATGTCCGGCGAGCCGGAAGAATTCGACGATCACGCCCGTTCGCTGCGCGCCGGACAGCGCCAGGCGCACGGCTCCAAGGGCCGCACCATCTGCGACGCGCTGATGGCCACCATGCCCGGCGAGCTCACCTTCACCATCAACAGCCGGCTGTTGACGCAAGGCATCACCGCATCCGACGCCGAAGTCGGCACCGCGGTCGGGTTTGCCTTCCGCGAATTGAAGCTCGTGGTCGAGCCCGGCGGCGCGGTCGGCCTAGCAGCGCTGCTGGCCGGCCGCATCGACGCGCGCGGCAAGAACGTCGTCATCGTTTTGTCCGGCGGCAATGTCGACGCGGATCTGTTCGCGAAGCTCGTGGCCTGATCTCATCCCTCCTCGTCATGCCCCGGCCTTGT
>DATBYN010000187.1:0-3495 GCA_036513695.1 Bradyrhizobium sp.
GTGCGAGGGTGCCGGTATGATCGGCCACATTGTCCTTGTAGACGCTGGCGCCCGATGTCGTCCGCGTCCCCTCGAGCAATTCCAAATCCTTCAAAAGAAATGGCACACCAGTAAAAGGGCCATCTGGAAGACCTCGCTCGATTTGCCGCTCGGCATAGTCGTAATGTTTCACGACGACGGCGTTGATCTCTGGGTCAACCTTGGCGGTGCAGGCGATTGCCTCGTCGAGCAATTCCTCAGGCCTGACCTGTTTGTTGCGGACGAGCTCGGCAAGGCCCACCGCGTCAAAATTGCCGTATTCGCGAAAGGCCATTTGGATTAACCCAGGTGATGAAGCAGCGAAGCCAGCGAAGAGCCGGGGTCAGCCGAGCACGTCCTGATTGATGACGTTCTGGCGGATCGGCTCGCCATCGAGCGCGCTCAAAATATTGCGCGCGGTCTGCTCGCTCATGCGATCGACGGCTTCCCGCGTGACGCCAGCGACATGCGGGGCCATGATGACATTGGGCAGTTCGAACAGCGAATGGCCCGATGGCGGCGGTTCCTGCTCGAACACATCGAGCCCGGCGCCGGCGAGTTTTCCCGATACCAGCGCGTCATAGAGTGCTCGCTCGTCGACGATCCCGCCGCGCGCGGTGTTGATGAGATAGGCGGTCGGTTTCATCCGCTTCAAACGCGCGGCGTCGAACATCCCGATGGTCTCTGACGTCTTCGGGCAGTGGATGCTGACAAAATCGGCGCGCGGCAAACTTGCGTCGAGATCGCTGACTGGCTCGCATCCCGCCGCCTTGATCTCGGCAGCGGCCTTGTAGGGATCGTAGACCTCGACGTTCATTTCCATCGCAAGGCAGCGTTTTGCTGTGCGCGTCCCGATACGGCCGAAGCCGACGATCAGCACCGTCTTGCCAAAGAGATCATAGGGCAGCATGCCCAGGCGATGACCCCACTTCCCGTCCTTGACGATGGAATGCATTTCCACGGCGCGTTTTGCCAAGGTCAGCATCATGAATAGCGCCTGCTCGGCGACCGACGGAGAATTGGCGGTACCGGCCACCATCAGCGGGATCTTGCGGCGGGACAGCGCCGGGACATCGACGGCGTCGTAGCCGACGCCGATCCGGGTTACCACCTTCATGTCCTTGGAAGCCTCGAGTTCCGGCTCGCCGAACCTTGTGGCGCCGAGCGCCACGCCATGGACCGGCGCCTGCGCCTTCAGCATGGCCTCAAAGTCTTGAGCCGAAATCATATTGGGGAATTCGACGAGTTCGATGTCGTCCCTCGCCTTCAACAGAACCCGCCCTTGCTGCGACATCGATTCAGTGATGAAAATTTTCTTCTTATTGGTCGCCATTCCCTTTTCCCTGCCAGCCCTCTGGCTCTTGTTGTGCGGTCGTCAAAGGACGACGCCGGTGACCTCATTTAGCAGGTGCATATTGTTGAGGTCTACTGCCAATCGAAGCGGCCCGCCATCGCGCGCGCCCGCATTCGGATTGACCCGGCCGCAGATCTGCGCGCCTTCCATCGTGAAATAAATCAAGGTCTCCATCCCCATCGGTTCGGTGACATCCAGGACGGCGTCGAAGGGCTCGACGCCGGGCTCCAGATGCGAGTTCGCCTCGGTGATATGCTCGGGCCTGACGCCGAGCAGTAATTTCTCGTTTCGCGCGACGTTTTGATAGCGCACGGCACGGTTCAACGGCAGCGGGAAGGCAATGCGGTCGGTCAGGCGAATATACAATTTGCCGGCGACGTCCTCCAGTCGGCAGGGCACGAAGTTCATCGCCGGCGAGCCGATGAAGCCCGCGACAAAGCGGGTCGCCGGCTTATGATAGAGATCGTTCGGCGTCCCGATCTGCTCAATGCGGCCGTGGTTCATGACCACGACCCGGTCGGCAAGGGTCATCGCCTCGACCTGATCGTGGGTGACGTAGACCGTCGTGGTGCGAACCTTCTGGTGTACCTTCTTGATTTCGATCCGCATCTGTACCCGCAGCTTGGCGTCGAGATTGGACAAGGGTTCGTCGAACAAAAACACCTTTGGATTACGAACGATGGCGCGGCCCATCGCGACGCGCTGGCGCTGGCCGCCGGAAAGCTGTTTTGGCTTGCGGTCGATCAGGTCGGTGATGTCGAGCATGCGGGCGGCTTCGGTGACCCGGCTCTTGATCTCGGCCTTCGGATAATGTTTCAGGCGCAGCCCGAACGACATGTTCTCGGCAACCGTCATGTGCGGATAGAGGGCGTAATTCTGGAACACCATCGCGATGTCGCGGTCCTTCGGCGGCACGTCGTTGACGACATCGCCCCCGATCATGATGTCGCCGTCGGTGATGTCCTCCAGTCCGGCGATCATCCGCAGCGTGGTGGATTTTCCGCAGCCGGATGGTCCGACCAGCACGACGAACTCATGGTCGGCGATGTCGAGATCGATGCCGCGCACCGCCTCGACCTCGTCGTAACGCTTGATCACCTTACGCAAGGTAACATCGGCCATGAGTTCAACCCTTTGTCGCGCCGGCGGTCAGGCCGGCAATGTAGTAGTCCATCAGGAACGCGTAGATGATCAGCGGCGGCGCGGCGCCGAGCAGCGCCCCGGTCATGATCTGTCCCCAGTTGAATACGTCGCCCTTGATCAAGGTGGTGAGGATGCCGACCGGCAGCACCAACTGATCGGTCGAGGTCGTGAACACCAGAGGATAGAGGAATTGCGCCCAGGAGACCGTGAACGCAAAAATGGTCGCGGCGATCAGGCCGGGTAGCGCGACCGGAATGAAGATGCGCGTCAGCGTCTGGAACCAAGAGGCGCCGTCGATGATCGCGGCCTCATCGAGCTCCTTCGGAATCGATGCAAAATACCCGATCATGATCCAGGTGCAAAACGGCACCGTGAGCGTCGGATAGATGAACAGCAGGACGTACCATTTGTTGATCAACTGGATGCCGGTCCAGTCATTGAACACCGCGAACATCTTGAACAGTGGCAGAAACAGCAGCGTGTCCGGGATCAGATAGGTCAGGAACACCCCGGTCGCGAGGGTCGCCGAGCCCCAGAACCGCATGCGCGACAGCGCAAAGGCCGCGGGCACGCTGATCAGCATGGTGATGGTGACCACGAACACCGAGACAAAGGCGGAGTTGCGGAAGAATGTCAGGAACTGGTTCGAGGTCAGCAGCTCGATGTAATTACCCAGCGTCGGATGAAACACCCACCACGGGTTGGTCTCCGCCGAAATCTCGGCGCCAGTCTTGAGCGAGGTGATCAGCATGTAGATCGGCGGCAGCAGCGAGAAGATCGCAAACAGCGTGAGAAAAAAGTACGACCATCGCAGCGCCCAGGCGCGGTCGCGGCTCATACTGCCATATTTGACGGTGCGGGTCGGCGCGGCCTTGTCGATCACCACGGTGCTTGTCATCAGGCTTCATTCCCGCGTTTGTTGATGTCGCGCAGGATGAAGATCGCCGCGACCGCGAGGATCGGAAACATGAACAGCGAGA
>DATBYN010000188.1:0-4916 GCA_036513695.1 Bradyrhizobium sp.
CTGTAACGTCCATGTCGCGCCCGGGCTTGGGAACGCGATGGGCTCGCTCTACAACGCGAGTTTTACCGGCACGCCGATGATCCTGACCGCCGGCCAGCAGGAGCAAGGGCACGGCCTGATGGAGCCGCTGCTCTATGGCCCACTGGTCCGGATGGCCGAGCCATTGGTAAAATGGGCGGTCGAGGTGACGCGCCTGGAAGATTTGCCGCGGATCGTGCGCCGTGCCGCCAAGATCGCGACCACGCCGCCGACCGGGCCGGTGTTCATCTCGCTGCCGGGCGATATTCTGAACGCCGAAGCCGGCATCGAACTCGGACGTTCGACCCGCGTCGATACAAGCGTAAAACCTTCCGACGAAGCGTTGCAGGCGATGGCCGCGCGCATCCTTAAAGCCGAACGTCCTGTCATCATCGCCGGCGATGAAATCGTCAAGAGCGACGCGCTGCAGGAAGCCGCTGCGCTCGCAGCCACGCTCGGCTGTCCCGCCTATCAGCAATCGGCGCCCTATGGCGCGCACTTCCTATCCGAGAGCCCGAGCTTTATGGGCGCACTGTCGCGCCTGCAAAAACAGGTTCGGGAAGTGCTTTCGCCGTACGACCTGATGATCGTGCTCGGTGCCGATCCCCTGCGCATGTCGGTGCACAGCGAGGTCGAGCCGCTGCCCGATGGCATGCCGATCCTGCAGATCGGGCTGGTCGAATGGGATCTCGCCAAGAATTACGGCGTCGAAATCGCGCTGAAGGCGGACGTGAAGGAAACGTTGCGCGCGCTGATCCCGGCGCTGAAGTCCGCCGGCGGCGCCGCACTGGAGACGCGCGCGCAACAGGGGATCGCGGCGCTCAAGTCAAAAAACTGGACGGCGCGGCGCGCAGCCGTGGTTGAGCAGATTTCCAAGGCAAAAGATCGCTCGCCGATCGATCCGGACTTTTTGGCTCTGCAGGTGGTCGAGGCGATGCCGGACAACGCCATTCTTGTTGACGAGGGTTTGACTTCCGCCAGGCAAATCCTTGCGCTGCGTCCGCACCGCGACCGCTACGGCTATCATGCGCTTGCCTCCGGCGGCATCGGCTGGGGCCTGCCGGCGTCCGTCGGCGTCAGCATGGCCAATCCGCATCGGCCGGTCGTGTGCTACTCCGGCGACGGCAGCGCGATGTATTCGATCCAGGCGCTGTGGACCGCAGCGCATCACAAGCTGCCGCTTAACGTTGTCATCGTCAACAATGGCGGCTACCGCATCATCAAGCAGCGCTTGCTCGCGTTTCATGGCGACGATCACTACGTCGGCATGGATTTCGTCGATCCGCCGGTGGATTTTGCCGGTCTCGCAAAATCGCTCGGGGTAGAGGCGATGCGGATCACGGAGGCGAGCGAGTTGAAGTCGGCGCTGACGTCCGCGTTCAACCGACCCGGCGCGAAACTGATCGAGGTCGTGGTGGACGGTTCGCTCTAACCCCGCGTCGCGGCGAGCTACTCCGCCGCCTTCGCCGCCACGCCCGGCCGATACTGCACGGCCGGATGCGGCGCCGTCAGCCGCGCGCGGCCCTGGCCGAACAGTTTTTCGCGCAGCGTGCCCGACGCGTAAGCGCTCTTGTAACGCCCGCGCCGCACCAGCTCCGGCACCAGCATGTCCGAAATATCCTCGAAATCGCCCGGCGAGGTCGCGAACGGCACATTCAACCCGTCGACATCCGTCAAATCGAACCACGCTTCGATCTCGTCGGCCACTTTTTCCGGCGTGCCGACCACGACCGGCCCGATGCCGCCGATGCCGACATGCTGCGCGACCTCGCGCACGGTCCAGACGCGGTCCGGATCGGCGCGGGTGATGTTGTCCATCGCGGTGCGGCCGGCATCGTTCTGGACGTGGCGGACCTGCTGGTCGAGATCGTAGGTCGAGAAATCGACGCCGGTCCAGCCCGACATCAGGGTCAGCGCGCCCTCGGGATTAATGTGACTGCGATAGTCGGCGTATTTCGCTTTTGCTTCCGCTTCGGTTCGCCCCAAAATGACGGTGAACATGCTGAACATCAGGATTTCAGCCGCGTTGCGCCCGGCCTTCGCGGCGAGCTCACGAATGGCCGCGACCCGGGGCGCGATCACCTTGGCGGATGGTCCCGACATGAACACGCATTCGGCATGTTCTGCGGCGAACTGTCGGCCACGCGGCGAGGTGCCGGCCTGATACAACACGGGCGTGCGTTGCGGCGACGGCTCGCTGAGGTGGATCGCATCGACGCGATAGTTGTTGCCCTCGTGCCGGACGCGATGCACTTTGGCGGGATCGACAAAAATGCCGCTGATACGGTCGCGCAGCGCGGCGTCGTCCTCCCAGCTTCCTTCCCAGAGCTTGTAGACCACCTCCATATATTCGTCCGCGACATCGTAGCGGTCGTCATGCGCGGTCTGCTTGTCCTTGCCGGCACCGCGCGCGGCGCTGTCGAGATAGCCGGTCACCACGTTCCAGCCGACCCGCCCCTCGGTCAGATGGTCGAGCGTCGACATCCGCCGCGCAAACGTATAGGGCGGCTCATAGGACAAATTGGAAGTCACGCCAAAACCGAGATTTTGCGTGACCGCGGCCATCGCCGGGATCACGAGCAGCGGATCGTTGCAGGGCGTCTGCGTCGCGTTGCGCAGCGCCGCGTCGGGGCTGTTGCCGAACACGTCATAGACGCCGAGCACGTCAGCCAAAAACAAGCCGTCGAACCGCCCGCGCTCCAGCGTCTTTGCGAGATCGATCCAGTACGGCAGCCGGTTATAGTCGGCCGTGCGGTCGCGCGGATGGGTCCACAGTCCCGGCGACTGGTGGGCGACGCAATTCATGGCGAAGGCGTTGAGCCGGATTTGTTTTTTCATGGTCGAAAAGCCCCGCGCCCGCAGAGTCCCCCTTAAATTTCGCCCGGTCTGAACGCCGGACTGTGAGACGGAAATTGTTGCATTCCCCCTGACTTTAGCAAGGCAAATTCGGCGTGCCTTGCCCACTTCCGGCCGGCGTCGTATCCCGATACGCTGGCTGAACGCGAGAGGCTTTGAGGCCAAAAAAAGGAACACATGACCAGAGCTGACGCTATCGCCCGGGCGCACCAACATCTGCATTCCGGAGAGTTTTTGGCGGAACTTGACCGCAGGGTCGGCTATCCCACCGAGAGCCAGAATCCCGAGCGGCGTGGCGCGCTGCGCGCCTATCTCGAGGAGGAACTCACGCCGGCCTTTTCGCAGCTCGATTTTTCCACGCGATTGATCGAATCCCCGACCGGCAAGAACCCCTATCTGTTCGCCGAATATCGCGAGAGCGCAACCGCGCCGACCGTCCTGATGTACGGCCATGGTGATGTCGTCGACGGCATGGTGGGAGAATGGCGCGACAATCTCGATCCCTGGCGGACGACGACCTCAGGCAATCGGGTCTTCGGCCGCGGCACCGCCGACAATAAGGGCCAGCACAGCATCAACCTGTCGGCGCTCCGTGCCGTCCGCGAGGCGCGCGGCGGCCGGCTCGGCTTCAATGCCAAGTTCATCATCGAAACCGGTGAGGAGATCGGATCGCCGGATCTGCGCCGGGTCTGCGAATCCTTACGCGACGATCTGAAGGCCGATCTGTTTGTTGGCTCCGACGGGCCGCGGCTTTCCGCCGATCGCCCCACCATATTCCTCGGCTGCCGCGGGGGTTTGCGGATTCACCTCGATGTAAACTTGCGCGAGGGGGCACATCATTCCGGCAATTGGGGCGGCGTCCTCTCCAATGCCGCGACCATTTTGGCGAGTGCGATCGCAACCCTGGTCGACGGCGAGGGTCGCCTTTTGTTAGACGAACTAAAACCGCCGCGGATCTCGAACCAGATCCGCGCGGTATTGGCCGACGTCAAGGTCGAGCCGATGTCCGATGAGCCGGCGCTGTCGCCGAACTGGGGCGAGCAGGGCCTCTCGGCCGCCGAGCGGCTTTATGCCTGGAACACGCTCGAAGTATTGGCGATGTCGTCAGGCAATATCGAGAAGCCGGCCAATGCCATTCCGGGGCGGGCGCAAGCCGTGCTGCAGCTTCGCTTCGTCGTCGGCACCAAGGTCGAAAAGGCGGTCGACGCCATCAGGGCGCATTTGCACGGCCATGGATTTTCGATGGTCGAGGTCAGCGCGGCGCAGAGTTTTGCCGCCTCGCGCACCGATTTCGACAGTCCGTGGATCAAATGGACCGCGGATTCGATCCGGCAGACCACCGGAAAGGCGCCGGCGGTGCTGCCGAATTTCGGTGGCTCGCTGCCCAACGACGTGTTCTCCGATGGGCTCGGCTTGCCCACGATCTGGGTGCCGCACTCCTATCCCGGCTGCTCGCAGCATGCGCCCGACGAGCACATCCTGCTCTCGGTGACCGAAGAGGCGCTTGGCATCATGGCAGGTCTGTTTTGGGACTTGGGCGAAATGCCGAGCCCCCTGTGAAATTTGCGTGGGCAGGGTGATCACGCCGCCGGCCTGTTACCCCCAAACAAGCGCTATCCCCCGGTCATTGCCTCCGTCTGGGCGTCTAACCGCCGAAAGTCACATTCTATTCCGGCCCGAATTATGCCAGCATTCGGTTAAGCCATCCAAATGGGGAGAGGACGAATGAAACATTTACCTATGATCGGCCTTGCGCTCGCTGCCGCGTTTTGCGGGAGCCAGGCGAACGCCGAAGAGCTGACGGGGACGCTCAAAAACATCAAGGAAACCGGCGCGATCACGCTCGGTTTCCGCGACTCGTCGATCCCGTTTTCCTATCTCGACGACAATCAGAAGCCGATCGGGTTTGCGATGGACATCTGTTACAAGATCGTCGACGCCGTGAAGAAGGAGCTCAAGCTCGACAAGCTCGAGGTCAAGCTCAATCCGGTGACGTCGTCGACCCGCATTCCGCTGTTGGCCAACGGCACCATCGATCTCGA
>DATBYN010000189.1:0-8326 GCA_036513695.1 Bradyrhizobium sp.
TGATGCAGGCGCCGATTTTGACGGTGCAGATCGGGATGGGCGAGAACATCCTGATCCTCGCCTTCGTCATCATCGTGATTGGCGGCATCGGCTCGATCCGCGGCGCCTTCCTGGCCGCGATCTTCGTCGGGCTGATCGATACGCTTGGCCGCGCCTTCCTGCCCGATTTGCTGCGGAAGATCCTGAGCTCCGCCGCCGCTTCCACCGCAGCCCCCGCACTCTCCTCGATGCTGATCTACATGCTGATGGCGATCGTGCTCGTGGTGCGGCCGGAGGGGCTGTTCCCGGCCAACAAGCGATGAAAGACCAGCTCAACGCCCGCAACGCGGTCGTATTGCTGGTGCTTGCCGGCCTGCTGCTGCTTCCGCTCTACACGTCGATGAGCGGAAACGTGTTCGCGCTGACGCTGTTCACCCGCATCGTGATCTTTGCACTCGCAGCCAGCAGCCTCAATCTCATCATGGGCTACGGCGGCATGATGAGTTTTGGGCATGCCGCCTATCTCGGGATCGGCGGCTATGCCGTTGGCATTCTGGCGGCCGAGGGCATCGGCTCGGGATTTGTCCAATGGCCGGTGGCGCTACTTTCCTCGGCGCTGTTCGCGCTCGTGGTCGGTGCGCTCTGTCTGCGCACCCGCGGCGTCTATTTCATCATGATCACGCTGGCGTTTGCGCAGATGGCCTATTACGTCGCCTCCGCGCTGTCTCGCTATGGCGGCGACGACGGCCTCACCATCTACAAGCGCAGCGATTTCGGCGGCTTGATCAATCTGTCGAACCGCGTGCAGTTCTATTATCTCTGCCTGGGCTGCCTGTACGGCGGGATCTATCTGATCTGGCGCATCGTCAATTCGCGCTTCGGCCTGGTGGTCCAGGGCCTGCGCTCCAACGAAGCGCGCATGCAGGCGATCGGCTTTCCCGCCACGCGCTACCGGCTGGTGTGCTTCGTCATTGCGGGCACGCTATGTGGGCTTGCCGGCGCGCTGCTTGCCAACAACACCGATTTTGTTAGTCCGGCGGTGATGTACTGGACCCGTTCCGGCGATCTGATGGTGATGGTCATTCTCGGCGGCATGGGCACGCTGTTCGGCCCGGTGGTCGGTGCGATCGTCTATCTGGTGCTGGAAGAATTTCTGTCGCAGGTGACGGAATATTGGGCGCTGATCATGGGCCCGCTGTTGCTGCTGATCGTGCTGTTCGGGCGCGGCGGCATTGTCGGCGTCTTGGGGAGGTTTTCCCGTGGCTGACCCCTTGCTCCGCGTCGAAAATCTGGTGCGGCGATTTGGCGGCATCGTCGCGACCGACCATGTCTCGCTCGAGGTCGCGCGTGGCGAACTGCACGCGATCATTGGCCCCAACGGCGCCGGCAAGACCACGCTGATCAGCCAGTTGACCGGGCAATTGCTGCCGCATGCCGGCGCGATTTATCTGGCCGGCCAAGACATCACCCGCGTGCCGGCCTGGCGCCGCAGCGCGCTGGGACTGGCGCGTTCGTTCCAGATCACCTCGCTGCTGCCGGATTTCACCGCGCTCGACAATGTCGCACTCGCCGCGCAAGCGCATGACGGCCACTCGTTTCGCTTCTGGGGCAATGCCCGCAAGGAGAGCGGCCTGCGCGCGACTGCGCTGGCCGCCTTGGAACGCGTCGGACTTGGCGCGCGCGCCAACACCCTGGTCTCGAAATTGAGCCATGGTGAGCAGCGCGAACTCGAACTCGCGGTCGCGCTCGCAACCTCGCCGCAGCTGTTGCTGCTGGACGAACCGATGGCCGGCCTCGGCATCACCGAATCCGCGCGCATGGTGAAGCTGTTGCAGGAGTTGCGCCGCGAAGTCACGATCGTGCTGGTCGAACACGACATGGACGCGGTGTTCGCACTCGCCGACCGCATCAGCGTTATGGTCTATGGCCGCGTCATCGCCTCCGGGGCGCCTTCAGAAATCCGCCAGAACGAAGACGTAAAACGCGCCTATCTCGGCGAACAGCACGCGGTGACCCGCGATGGCTGACGCGGCGCCTCTGCTCGAAGTCGACGGTATCGAGACCTGCTATGGCCTGAGCCAGGTGCTGTTCGGCCTGTCGCTGATCGTTCGTTCCGGCGAGATGGTCGCCATGATGGGCCGCAACGGCATGGGTAAAACCACCACCATCCGCTCGATTATGGGATTGACGCCGGCGCGCGCCGGCGCAGTCCGTTTCGCCGGCCAGGAGGTTCGAAAACTGCCTTCGTTTCGGATCGCGCAATTGGGAATTGGGCTGGTGCCGGAGGGGCGCCAGATCTTTCCCAACCTGACGGTTCGCGAAAATCTGGTCGCCGCCTCGGGAAACCGTCTCGGCAGCCCCGATCCCTGGACCATCGAAAAGATCCACGCGCTGTTTCCGCGGCTCGCCGAGCGCGGCAACAACATGGGTAACACGCTGTCCGGCGGCGAGCAGCAGATGCTGGCAGTGGGCCGCGCGCTGATGACCAATCCGCGGCTGCTCATCCTCGACGAAGCCACTGAGGGATTGGCGCCTCTGATCCGCGACGAAATCTGGAATTGCCTGTCGATGCTCAAAGCACGCGGCCAGTCGGTTCTCGTTATCGACAAGAACATCGAGAACCTGACGCGCATCGCAGACCGCCATTACATCATCGAGCGGGGAAGGGCGGTCTGGAGCGGCACGTCGGAGCAACTGATCGCGGAGCCCGATCTGCAGCACCGCTATTTGGGGGTGTAGTTTTTTGTCGTCCCGGCCTTGAGCCGGGACCCATACGCCGAGGCGTTCGTGTTAAGACACGCCGTTCGACGGCTTTCGCGCAACAACAAACAGCCGTGGTTATGGGTCCCGGCGTTCGCCGGAACGACAGGGAAGGAGCCGGAGGTGACAATGAAGCGACGGCATTTCATTGCGCTTCTCGGCGGTGCGACGGCGTGGCCGCTCGCGGCGCGCGCGCAGCCATCGCCCATGAAACGGATCGGCGTGCTGGTCATCGGCAATGCCGACGTGCCGTCCTTCCTGAACGAACTGCGCGAAGGCCTGCGCGAATTCGGTCGCATCGAAGGACAGGATTACACGATCGAGTTCCGCTCGGCGAAAGGACAGCTCAGCCGGCTACCCGAACTCGCATCCGAGCTGGTTCGGCTCAAGGTCGACGTCATCGTCGCACTTTACACGCCTTGCGCCCTGGCTGCGAAAGAAGCCACGCGCGAAATCCCGATCGTCATCCTGTCGGGTGATCCGGTCGTGACGGGTTTGGTCGAGAGTCTTTCTCGGCCCGGTGCGAATGTCACCGGCCTGTCGCAGTTAGGCGCTGAGGTTCACGGCAAATGCGTCGAGCTGTTCCGCGATATGCTGCCGTCTGCGCGGCGCATCGCCGCGATCGCCAATGCCGACGATCCATTGTTTGCGAAGACCCTGATCGAACATATCCGTCGCGCCGGCTCTGGCACGGGAACCGAAATCAATCCCGTCGTGATGGTCCGCAGCCCGGACGAACTCGAAGCAGCCGTTGCCACGGTGGTGAAAGAAAAAGCTGACGCCCTGGTCTATCAGGCCAGCTTGCCGACCAAACGCATGGTCGAACTCACCCTTGCGCATCGCCTGCCTGCGGCAACGGGCGTTCGCGCCTTTGCCGAAATCGGCGGCCTGATGTCCTATGGCGCGGACGGGCCGGCGTTGTTCAGGTATGCCGCGACGTTCGTGCACAAGATTTTTCAGGGCGAAAAGCCGGCGGACCTTCCCGTCGAGCAGCCGGTCAAGTTCGAGTTGGTCATCAATCTGAAAACCGCGCAAGTGCTCGGCCTAGCGATCCCGCCCGCACTGCTCGCCCGCGCCGACGATGTGATCGAGTGAGGATTTTGGATTTTGTCGTGGCTTTGAGTCCTCGTCATGGCCGGGCATAGCCGTCCGAAGGACGGCGTCGCTTCCGCTCGCCTATGTCCCGGCCATCCACGTCTTTCTTGCTGAAAGAGCAGCAAGACGCGGATGCCCGGGACAAGCCCGGGCATGACGGTGCTAGACGGTCGGGCGCCTTGCAGGAGCGGCCTCCCGCTATTTCGCGAACGGAATATAGTGCTGGTATTCTTTCGGCACCGAGCTGCGATAGCGCGAGGGGACGGTCCCGCTGTCGATCGACTTATCGATCTCCTGCCGCCGGGTCATCTTTTTTCCCGACTTCTTTTTCTTCGTTCCGGTGTCGGCCTCGGTCGTGGCCGGCGCGGTTGCCGGTTGCGCGGCGGGCGCCGCTGCAGGTGCAGACGTGGTGGGCGCCGCCGCCGGTGCAGCAGCTGCCGGCGTGTCGGTACTCGGCGTGGTTTGGGCCAGCAAGACGCCTGCCGGCGGGCACATCAATAGGGCGGTGGCTATCGCAATACGAGAAAGCTTCTTCATCTGAAAACTCCTGGCCGCAGGTGAGACGGTCGCGCAATCCCGCAAGGATACACTATTTTGCCCGCCTGCGCTCTTCTCGTCATTCCGGGGCATGCCAACGGGTCCGGCCAACGGCCGGCCCGATGACAGGCTCCGCATGAATCCGGAATCTCGAGGTTCCGGGTTCGATGTTTCACATCGCCCCGGAATGACGGGAGCAAAAGTCAAAACATCTCGAAATATTCGCGCTGCTCCCAGTCCGATACTTCGGCCTGAAAGCGCTCAATCTCGGCGTTCTTGATGTGGACGTAATAGTCGACAAACCCGGCGCCGAACGCATGGCGGAAGAACGGATCGTCCTTCAGCGCGGCCACCGCCTCGTGAAGGGTTTTCGGCAACAGCTCGGCCCTGGTTTCATACGGTGTGTCAGCGGAGGGCCCGGGATCGAGCTTCCGATCGACGCCATCGAGCCCGGAAAGAATCTGCGAGGCCATGTAGAGATAGGGATTGGCGGCGGGCTCGCCGATCCGGTTTTCCAGGCGGGTTGCGGGGTCATTTGCGCCGCCGAGCACGCGCACCATCACGCCGCGGTTGTCGCGACCCCAGATCGCGCGGTCCGGCGCCAGCGAATAGGTGCGATAGCGCTTGTAGCCGTTGATGGTCGGCGTCGTGAACACGGCCGAAGCGCGGGCATGCGTTAAAAGCCCGCCGAGATAATGGCGCCCGAACTCCGACAAAACCTCGTCGCCGCTCGTGGTCATAAAGGCATTCTCGCCGCCGGCGCGAGAGACGATCGACTGATGCAGATGCCAGCCCGACGCGAACACATTCGGCAGTTTCGGGCGGCACATGAAGGTCGCGTGATAGCCGTGGCGATGGGCGATCTGCTTAACGGCGCTGCGGAACAGGATCATGATGTCGGCGGGCTCGAGCCCTTTTCTGGGTGCGAAGGTGAATTCGCACTGGCTGGGCCCAAACTCGACTTCGATCGAACGCAGCGGCAGGCCGAGCGCGACGATGTCGCGCCGGATGATCTCGAGCACTGGCTCCATCTGGTCGTAGCGCTGCTCGGTCAGATATTGATAGCCGTGCGATAGCAGGCTGACATCCGGCGGCTCACCGGGCTGGCCTGCATCCTCCGGCGCCATCCTGGCGTTTTCGAGCTTGAAGATGTGGAATTCGACCTCGAGGCCGGCGACAAAATCGTAGCCGCGCTTTGCGAGTGTCGCGAGCATCGACTTGTACAAATGGCGCGTCGCGAACGGCACCGGCCGCCCGTCTGCAAAATAGACGTCGCACAACAACCACCCGGTGGCAGGTGCCCACGGCAGCACACGAAAGCTGAGGGGATCCGGCACCATCAGCACGTCGGCGGCGCCTTCCATCTCGCGCATGCCAAAACCGCCGCCGGAGGTGAACACCGGAAACACCGTCTTGTGCGAGGTGTCCTTGGCGAACATCGTGGTGGTGATGGTGCAGCCGCTTTCGAGCGAAGCCAGCGCTTCGGCGGCAACCAATGTCTTGCCGCGGAGGATGCCGTGCTGATCGGGGAACGAGAGCCGGATGACTTCGAGCTTCTGCTCTTCGACGATGCGCTTGAGGCGCACTGCCGCTTCCTTCTGCTCGCTCGACCACAGACCGTGACGCTCGACAAAACTCAATGCGCCGCCTCCGGATGCCGGACCGGTTTCGTCATCACACCGCCCTGAGGTGAGGAACCTTTTCGGCGATCTCTGCGGGGACCGGCGCGGCCCAAGGCGCGCCGCGACGCCGCTTGACGTCGACCTCCATCCAATACGTTTCCCAGCCCCGCGTCGGGCCGATGCCGTCCATGGTGGCGGGTCCCTGGATGCTGCGGGCATGCGCGGCATCAAGGAACATGAACGGTTTTGCGCCGGAAGCGGCCTTCTCGATTTCCTGCCGCAGCAGGCGGCGATACCGCACGATCGCCTTGTCGGCCTGACCGAGATGTTCGTTGGTGCGGTCCTGGATCGCGCCCATCGATTCCACCGCCCACTGGTCGTGCACGTTGATGTCGCTGCCCATGCCGGTAAACGTCTGCGTCGCCTGCTCGTGCGGATCAAAACCGTAATCGTTGGACTTGTTCTTGCGCGAGCGATAGTCCGGCAATTCATAAAGTTCGAGGCGCTGGTCGCGCATCTTCGTCTTGTCGACCGGCGTCGCGTAGCTGGTAAAGATCGCGTACCAATAGCAATTCTCGTTATCGACCGGCACGTGCCACTGCGTGATCGTCATCTCCGTGCTCATCGGAATGACAAACCCATGCGGGAATAGCTGGTTGGTGACGCGGACGTGGGTGCGTTCGTGATCGATCTCGCGCAGCGCAATGAGCCTCAAACCATATTCGGTCTGCTCGACATTGATGATGGGCCGGTCATATTCGCGCAGGATTTTCGTCATCGGCATGTCGCTGCCGGCGGACGCCCCGCGGAACTGTTTGCCGTAAGCGCCGGACGTATCCTCGTCCTCGAAGAAGCGATGCAGGAACGAGGCATGCGACGGATCGATGCCGACTTCGAGCGCCTGCAGCCAGTTGCAGTTGATATGGCCCTTGAACGCAAAAATGTGGCTGTCGGGCGCCACAAAGCAGTCGATTTCCGGAAATACCGGCGGCTCGCCTTCGCCGAGATAGGCCCAGAGGATTCCGCTTTTCTCGACCACGGGAAAGGCGCGCTGTTTTATCCCCTTGCACAGCTGCGAGTCCTTCGGCTCGGCCGGCGTTTCCAGGCATTGGCCCGTCGTGTCGAACAGCCAGCCGTGGAAGCCGCAACGAAGCCCGCCGTTTTCCAAGCGGCCGAACGCGAGATCGGCGCCGCGATGGGCGCAATGCCGCTCGATCAAGCCGTAACGGCCTTGCTCGTCACGAAACAGCACCAGATTCTCGCCGAGCAGTTTTACGGGCCGCACCGGCCGTGGGCCTTGCAATTCATCCACCAGCGCCGCCGGCTGCCAGTACATCCGCATCAATTTCCCGCAAGGGTCTTTGGCGCCGGTCCGGGTGATCAGGTCGTTCTGTTCCTGGCTCATCATGGCGGTGTCACCTCGATCGCGACGAATTAGCTAATAGTAGTTTTGCCGCTCAATTCTGTTCGCCTATTGAACGAATGGGCGAATTATGGCATGAAACAAACCGGCAGCAAGCCTTTTTTGGCGGCACCAAGCCGCGCGAGACCGAGATCATGCCGAAGCTGAAGCGCAGCGGAAGGGAGGAGCGCGGCAGCGATTATGTCGAGAGCCTCGACCGCGGCCTTCGCCTGCTGCAGATGTTCGCGATGTCCTCAGAACCCATGACGCTGAGCGATCTGGCCCGATCCGCCGAGCTGCCGCGCGCCACGGCCCGCCGCATGCTGTTCACCCTCGAACGCGGCGGCTATGTCGCTTCCGACGGCAAGCTCTTCACCCTTACGCCGCATGTGCTCACCCTTGCTGCGTCCTATCTGCGCTCGAGCCAGATCGCGACCGTGCTGCAGCCGGTGCTCGATCGTGTCGCGACCGACGCGCGGGAAATCTCCTCGCTCGCCGTACTCGACCGTCATGAGGCGGTATTCATCGCGCGCAGCAGTCCGACCCGGGTGTTTTCCGCGGGGATCGACATCGGCTATCGCCTGCCGGCTTTCTGCACGTCCGTAGGGCGCGCGATGCTCGGTCAATTCGGCGACGACGAACTCGCCGCCATGATCCCCGCGATGCCGCGCGAAGCGATGACGCCACAGACCGTCACCGATCCAAAACTCATTCTCGCGGCCATCATCCGCGATCGGGAAAAAGGCTATTCCCTTGTCGACCGCGAGGCCGAGCCGCATTTCCGTTCGATCTCTGTCCCGGTGCGGCGCTATGACGATGTCATCATCGGCGCGATCAACATCGGTGCGCATGTCGATCGCATTTCGACCGACGAGATGATCGATCGCTTCTTGCCGCTGCTGCGCGAGGGCGCCTCTTCGGTGCGCTCGCA
>DATBYN010000190.1:0-11758 GCA_036513695.1 Bradyrhizobium sp.
CACGTAGACGGCAACGCGACGCCCGTTCGCGCGACCGTAGAGCACATAACTTTGATGCTGTACGCCAGACTGGCACGCCGGGCAATTCTTGCGGATGCACCGGCTACGACGCAGGCTCAGCGAACCCAGAAGCGCAGGCCAGAGATTCGTCGATTCGCTTCGCAGCCAGCGCGCGACATCCGAAGGCGATTCCGAATCAACCTGCTTCATATCAAGAATGTGATACTGTGCACATGTACGTCGCAAGAAAAAACGTGCTCGAAAATCGCGAAATAACCCTTATTTTAAAGGGCGAAATGTCTTTCGCGACAGAAACTAGCTAGGCCCGCGCCTCCAGAATCAGATTGAACGGCGTTTCGGTGGCGCGACGGAATCGCGTCAGGCCGCCTTGGCGAGCGACCTCGCGAAGCCGGGCTTCGCCGGCCTGCGCGCCGAGTGCGAGGCCAATCTCCTGATCGAGCGAAGCACCGAACGCGTGTCGAGCGGGCGGTCGCTCGAGCAAGCAAGCGACGCCTCGGCTGGTCTTCCACTTGGGTATGTCACCCGGTGGCGGGGGAGGTTCAACGCGTCAGCGTACGAACTTCGCCACGAGCTCGACATGCGCCGTGTGGCGGAACTGGTCGACCGGCGTCACGCCTTCGATCTTATAACCGCCCTCGACCAGAATCCGCGCGTCGCGCGCGAACGTCGCGACGTTGCAGGATACCGCAACCACCACCGGGACTTTGCTGGCGGCCAATTGTTGCGCTTGCGCCTGGGCGCCCTGCCGCGGCGGATCGAACACGACGGCATCGAAGTCACGCAGTTCCTGCGGCATCAGCGGCCGCCGGAACAGGTCGCGGGCTTCAGTTTTGACCGGCTTCAATCCGGAGGCCGCCATCGCGGCCTTCTGCAGCGCCGTCACCGCGCCCGTATCGCTGTCAAAAGCCGAAATCCGCGATTTTGTGGCCAGTCTCAGGGCCAACGGTCCGACCCCGCAGAAGAGATCGGCGACGTGTTTGGCACGCTGGCAATGTCCGACGACCTGCTCCGCCAGCGCCTCCTCGCCGGCGGCCGTGGCCTGCAGGAAAGAACCCGGCGGCAGGGTGACGCGCGCGGTGCCGATCGCGACCACCGGCGGCGTCCGCATCAGCACCAATTCGCCGTGACGCGTCAGTCGCGTCAGGCGATGTTGCTCGGCAAGGCGTGACAGCGTTGCGATCATCTTGGCCTGCAGCGGTCCTGAGCCGCGCACATCGACATCGAGGCCGTTATCCGCAGCCGTGATCTGGATATCGAGCGGTTTTCCGATCGAGATCAGAGGTTCCGCGAGGGCCCATGCGGAATCGAGCGCGCCGCCGAGGCCGGGCGCGAGAATAGGGCAGCGGTCGACCGGAATGATGTCGTGCGAATTGGCCGCCGCAAAACCCACCTTGAGCACGTCATGGGTGCCGATCCGTGCGTGCAGGGTGATGCGCCGGCGGCCGAGGCCGTGGGCATCGATCAGCGGCGCCACTTCGCACTCAATCTTCGACAGCGCCAGCGTCTCGACCACGATCTCGCGTTTCCAGGCGCGGTAACGCTCGACCTCCCAATGCTGGATCGCGCAGCCGCCGCAGACCGTAAAATGCGGGCAAAACGGAGCGATCCGCGCCTCGCTGGCGTGCTCGACCGCGAGCAGGCGTCGGCGATCGGGATGATGACCCGGTACCGGCGCGACCTCGACCGTCTCGCCGCCGAGCGTGTAAGGCACATAGATGGCCTGTCCGCCGGCCAGCGCGACGCCGTCGCCGCGATGACCGACATGATCGATGACGAGGCGCTCAACCACGGCGCGCGCCGATGAAAAACTCGATATTGCCGTCGCCGCCCTTGATCGATGACGGGAACATTTGGATGTCGGTGCATCCGAGCGAAGCCAGGAAGCCTGCGATGTCGTCGCAGATTTCCTGATGCACCATCGCATTGCGGATGATGCCGCGCTTGGAATGTTTTCGTCCCGCCTCGAACTGCGGCTTTACCAGTGCCAGCAGGTGCATCGGAGAAGCCGCCAGCGACAGTGCCACCGGCAGTACGGCTTTCAGCGAGATAAAACTGACGTCGATGACGACGACATCCGGCCGCGCCGGCAGGCGCTTGCCCTCAAAATCGCGGATGTCGGTCTCCTCCATCGAAACCACCTTGGGATGGCCGCGCAGCGAGGGATGCAATTGCTCGCGCCCGACATCGATCGAAAATACCAGGCTAGCGCCATTGGCAAGCAGCACCTCGGTAAAACCGCCGGTCGATGCGCCGACATCGAGACAGACGTGACCCTCGATGTTGATGGGGTACTGTTCCAGCGCGCCCGAAAGCTTGACTCCGCCGCGCGACACAAAAGGGTGCGCGGGCTCTGCCTGCAACACGGCGTCAGCGGCAACGCTTTCGGATGGTTTTATCACCTGCCGCTCGTCGGCGGTGACGAGGCCCGCCTCGATCGCGGCCCGCGCGCGGGCGCGGCTTTCGAACAGGCCGCGCTCAACCAGCAAGGTATCGATGCGCTTGCGGGCAGGGGGCATGTTCCGCTCGCTCATATTCCGCTCGCTCTCGGCCATTTCAACTCGACGGACGCGCTTGTGCGGCCGACTGTCGCTCGGCGGCGAGGCGCACGCATGTCTCGAACGCGGCGAGATCATGCCAGATATCGACGGGAGCATGCCGCGGCGTCACCAGCGGGCAGCCGTGCAGATCGAGCGCGTGGATCATCATCAGATTGTCGGTCAATCCAAAATCCTCAACCGTCAGACCCTGCGCGTCGACCAGGCGTCCATCGCGCGAATTGACGGCGGTGAATTGGCGGACGCGGTCGGCATAGGTCGAGGGGTCGTTGGAATAGCCGAGACAGAGCTTGCCTATGCCGACCATATAGCCGAGTTCGTAGACTGTGCCGGGATCGGCGCCCGGTCCGCGAAACGGCGTCAGATTGGCGATAATGGCATCGGCCTCGATCATCATTTCTTCGTTGCCGCGAAAGATCCGTAAAGAGACGTCGCTCGCCGCGCGGTCGATCGCATTGTCGAGCGGATAGAGCCCGATCAGCCCGTGGTGAGCACACAGCTCGACCTTGCGGCGGCCGATATCAACGGCGTCGGGCAGGAAAACGTCGGGTCCGGCCAGATAAATTTTCATTGCAGATTGACAACGAACCGCGCGGGCTTTTCGCAAATGCCCGCGACGGTCCTGATCGTCAGGCCAACTTGACGGTTTCGACCTTGAAATCCTTGCCGAGCGTTTCGAACACTTTGCCGACGATGCCCTTGGCGTCGAGGCCGGCGCGGGCGTACATCGCATTCGGCGAATCGTGGTCGAGGAACACGTCGGGCAGCACCATCGAGCGCATCCGCAAACCGCCGTCGAGCATGCCGTGCTCGGCCAGCATCTGCATGACATGGGAACCGAAGCCGCCGATCGAGCCTTCCTCGATGGTCAAAAGGATCTCGTGCTCGCGCGCGAGTTTCAGGATCAAGTCGACGTCGAGCGGCTTCATGAAGCGGGCATCCGCGATGGTGGTGGAAAGCCCGTGCGCGGCCAGTTCGTCCGCGGCCTTCTCGGATTCGGCGAGACGGGTGCCGAACGACAACAGCGCGATCTTGGTGCCTTCGCGAATGATGCGGCCCTTGCCGATCTCGAGGGGAATACCGGCTTCGGGCATCTCGACGCCGCGGCCTTCGCCGCGCGGATAGCGTAGCGCGCTCGGACGGTCGTTGATCGCGACCTGGGTCGCCACCATGTGCACCATCTCGGCCTCGTCGGAGGCCGCCATGATGACGAAATTGGGCAGGCAGCCGAGATAGGCGTTGTCGAACGAGCCGGCATGGGTTGCACCGTCGGCGCCAACGAGGCCAGCGCGATCGATCGCAAACCGTACCGGCAGGCTCTGGATCGCGACGTCGTGCACGACCTGGTCGTAGCCGCGCTGCAGGAACGTCGAATAGATCGCGCAGAACGGCTTAAAACCTTCGGTCGCCAGGCCGGCGGCAAAGGTCACCGCATGCTGCTCGGCGATGCCGACATCGAAGGTGCGGTCGGGGAAGGATTTTGCGAAAATGTCGATCCCGGTGCCGGACGGCATCGCCGCGGTAATGCCGACGATCTTGTCGTCCTTTTGCGCTTCCTTGACGAGGCTCTGGCCGAACACGTTCTGGTAGGCGGGCGCATTCGGTTTGGCCTTGGCCTGGGCGCCGGTCGCGACGTCGAATTTGACCACCGCGTGATATTTGTCGGCGGAAGCTTCCGCCGGGCCATAGCCTTTGCCCTTCTGCGTCACGACGTGGACCAGGATCGGACCATCCTCCATGTCGCGGACGTTCTTCAGGACCGGCAGCAGATGGTCGAGATTGTGGCCGTCAATCGGGCCGACATAATAGAAGCCGAGTTCCTCGAACAGCGTACCGCCGCCCACCATGAAGCCGCGGGAATATTCTTCCGCCCGGTTGGCGCGATCCGCCAGCACTTTTGGCAGATGCTGGCCGAGCTGCTTGGCGGCCGCACGCACCGAGCGATAGGTCCTGCCCGAGTAGAGCCGCGACAGATAGGCCGACATGGCGCCGACCGGCGGCGCAATCGACATGTCGTTGTCGTTGAGAATGACGATCAGCCGGGAATTCATCGCGCCAGCATTGTTCATGGCCTCATAGGCCATGCCGGCCGACATCGCGCCGTCGCCGATCACGGCGATGACATTGTTCTTGCCGCCGGAGAGGTCGCGTGCGACGGCCATGCCGAGCGCCGCCGAGATCGAGGTCGAGGAATGCGCGGCGCCGAACGGATCGTAATCGCTTTCGGTTCGCTTGGTGAAGCCGGACAATCCGCCGCCGGTGCGCAAGGTGCGGATGCGGTCGCGGCGGCCGGTCAGGATCTTGTGCGGATAGGCCTGATGGCCGACGTCCCAGATCAGGCGATCGCGCGGGGTGTCGAAAATATAGTGTAGTGCCGTCGTCAATTCGACGACGCCAAGGCCGGCGCCGAAATGGCCGCCGGTCACCGAGACGGCGTCGATGGTTTCCTGGCGCAGTTCGTCGGCGACCTGCCGGACTTGCTCCACCTTGAGCCGGCGCAAATCGGCCGGGGTACGGATCGTATCGAGGAGCGGCGTTTTACTAAATGCGGTCACGGCGATATTCCAATTTTGCATGTCGGGAGTAACAGCCCGACGTGAGACGGGGTGCGCAGTTTCTGCGCAGCGGAAACCCAGACGCCGGATGCCACCTGAGCAGGCCGAAGCCTGATTTGGAAGCTTAGATGCAATCCGGATCGTTCAATGTGATCTATATCACCCTCGGTGATCTCACCCTTCTCGGACATTTTTGTTAGCTATTTCAATCGCTTACTGTCGCAATAAAATTGCGGCAGACCACCTCCCAAAGCCCACAGAACCCAAACCTTTACACTAAAGCGACAGCCAAAGCCAACCCGCCGGCAACCTCAGCTACCCCTGATGGAGGCGCCGGAAGGCGGGATGCTTAACCCCGGCGCCGCGCCGAAGGTTCCAACTCGCCCAAATCGGTGGGATCGATATGGTTAACGGGTGCGCTTTCCAGCCTTTTCCAGGCCCATTCGCGGGCCGTTTCGTCGCCGGTCGCAATGGCGAGCGCCGCCTCGGGACGGGCCATGCGCTCGGTCAGCGGGATCGGTCCGCAGACGATCATGAAGAAATCGTAGACGTGCGGCAGCTCGTTGGCCATCACGAACTGGAAATGGACCCGAAAGAACTTCCAGCGGAACAGGTTGTAGTGCTCGGGTTTTATAATATCGCGGAACCTGATCGGCACGATCGTCGGGTTACGACGGAGCGCCCCGACATCAATGCCGTGACCTGCGATCGGATCGAACGGATAAAAGTTCATCACATCCTTGCGCGATTGGCAGTCGATCCAATCGATCGAGGGCTCGACCGCCAAAAGCCGAAGGTGATCGCGGAAATCCTGCGACACCGCGTGAAAGCCGACGATCGGGAAATTGCCGCCGATCGTGAGCAAGACGACGCGCGGCCCGTGCCGCCCGAGATTGGGATCGAGCTTGAGTGCGCGCGCCAGAATCTCCGCCCCCAAAAACGATCCCGAACTGTGGCCGACCACGACGATCTCCTCGGCGTCGCTGTTCCCAGCCACGTCGATCAGATGCAGCGCGAAGCGGTCGATGCGCTCGTCCCACTCCGGCCGTTCGCGATGCGAGAACTCCCAGGTCCAGATCGTGTCCGACAAGAGATAGAGCAGATAAGTCCGGTTTTCCGTGTATTTCAGAGCGGTGCCAAGCACGGCAAGGAACAGCGCCGCCGCCGCGGCAAAGCTGAAGAGGCTTGCAATGCCAAGCGCCTGCAGCCCTTTCGCGAAGCCGAAGGCAATGCCTGCAACGCACAGCGCTTCGGCCAGCAGCATCAAATGCGGATAGGTGATGAAGGTCGCAAACCGCCAATGCGCCTTCCAGAACCGCGCAATCGTGCCGTTGAACACCATCCGCCAATAGATCCAGATGGCGTGGAACACCGTGCCCCAGATCGGCGCGGCAAGGTCGCGCTTGATCAGGTCTTCCCACCGCAGGAAATCGTAAGCGGTGCGGGTCTGCCAGTCCCCCGCTTTGGTTTCGATGGTCCAGGAGGCGGTCTCGCCGTCTGCGGCGACCTGCGGGCGGCTGATGGTGGCATCGAGCTGATAGAGCCGGCCAAACTTCCGCAGTTCGATTCGAAACATGCGGTAATACTGCGCAAGGCCGCGCGGATCGTATCCCTGCACATAGATGATATGGCGGTGCTGAACGCGCACGTAACTTGTGATCCTTGGCCCTAGCGGCGGGACTATAGCAGGCCGCGTAGCGCGCCAAGAGCTAATTCGGCCCGACCTAGGCCGCCCGGCGGTGAATTCGCCTAATATTCCGTTGTGTTGCCGGGGAGCGACGTGGATCGGGACCCCGGCGGCCGGGGCGTTCACTGAACGTCGAGCGGCTCGGTGCCGGTGACCTGGCCATTGGCGTCGGTGGTGATCTTGTCGACCCGCGCCTCGGCCTGGCGCAGCAATTCCTCGCAGCGCCGCTTCAAGGCCTCGCCACGCTCATAGATGGCGACCGATTCCTCCAGCGGCACCTTGCCGTCCTCGAGCCGCTTGACGATCGATTCGAGTTCCTCGATCGCGCGCTCAAAGCTCAGCTTCTTGACGTCGACTTGAGTGTTCCCTTGGGTATTTCCTTGGGTGTTTTCGGCCATATTGCTTTCCCGGATGCGCCCTTCGTCCCGGCGCTGACTTAAATGGATTCGTGCGGGCGTTTTGTGGCGGGATTCACGCGCCCATCAGGGCTTCGACGTGCGCCGCGACCGATTCTTTCAGGCCTTGCAGATCATAGCCGCCTTCGAGCACCGAGACAATTCGTCCCTCAGCGCTGTGATCGGCGACATCCATCAGCTTGCGCGTGACCCAGCCGAAGTCCTCCGCCCTGAGATTAAGCGAGGCCAGCGGATCGCGGTAATGCGCGTCGAAACCCGCGGAGACGATGATCAGCTCGGGGGCGAATTTTTGTAATTGCGGCAGGATGACGTTTTCGAACGCGGCGTGGAACTGGGTGCTGCCGTCCTCCGGCGCCAGCGGCGCATTGACGATGGTGTCGTGCTCGCCGCGCTCGCCGCGGGCGCCGGTGCCGGGGAACAGCGGCATCTGGTGGGTCGAGCAATACATTACGGTTTTGTCGGCCCAGAAAATATCCTGGGTGCCGTTGCCGTGATGGACGTCGAAATCGACCACCGCGGCACGCGCGATGCCGTATTTGCGCTGGGCGTGGCGGGCGGCAATGGCGGCATTGTCGAAAAAGCAAAAGCCCATCGGCTTTGCGATTTCGGCGTGATGGCCCGGCGGGCGGACCGCGACGAACGCATTGAGATGCGCGCCCGACATCACCGCGTCGGTGGCGGCAACCGCGCCGCCGACACCGCGCATCACTGCTTCCCAGGTGCCTGGCGACATCGACGTGTCGCCGTCGAGATAGATGAGACCGCTGGTCGGGGCGATATGCCGGAGCTCTTCGACATAATGCTCGTTGTGGCAAAGTGCGACGGAATCGAGCGAGCCCTCGGGCGCCTGTTGGCGCGTCAGCTTGTCAAAGCGGCTCTCGCCGAGCACCTGATCGATCGCCCGGATCCGGTCGGGGCGCTCGGGGTGCCCCGGCGGCGTCAGATGATCGAGGCTCGCCCGATGCGTGAGTAGAAGCGTCATGCCATTTCCCGGCGCCGCGAGTGCGCTCTCGTAAGCGGACTAATCTAGGGGCTGATCGAGTGCACGGAAAGAGGCAGCCCACCGGATTATCGCGCTGGCCTTCAGTTCGCGCGCTTGATGCGATCGGGCTGCCCCGGCGACAGCGGGCTGTTCGCCTTGAAATAGGCATCGAGCGCATCGGCGTCATAGCCGCCGGTTAGCGGGGCTTTTCCATCCTTGAACACCGTAAAGCCATCGCCGCCGACCGAGAGATAATTGTTGACGGTCACGCGATAGGCTTGCGCGCGCTCGATGCGCGCGCCGTTGAGCGCTAGCGACTCGGCCGCGACGTGCTCGCCATACGGCTTTGCGTTATCCCAGGTGTATTCGAATCCCTTGGAGACCTGCAGGATCCGCGGCCGCTTTGGGTCGAGCCATTGCTGTTCCAGCATGTCCTTGATCTGCGCGCCGGTCAGCGTCAGTGTCACCAACTGGTTGCGGAACGGCTGGCTGGCAAAGACATCGCCATAGCTCACCGCGCCATCCTCTTTCTTCGCAATATCGGTGCGGATACCGCCGGGATTGGTCAGCGCGATCATGGCGCCGCCATCCTTGTCGGAGCGGGTCGCGGCCAATTGCGCGTCGGCGATGATATCGCCAAGCACGCTCTCGCCGGCCTCGTTGGGCACGCGCGACAGCGTGTCGGTGACCGATCCCGCCCGGCGCTCGGCGATCGGCGCGGCGAGCTTGTCGTAAGCCGCGATCAACGCGGTCTGGTCCGAATCCTTGGCCAAGGCGGCGTTGCGGACGATGACATTGTCGGCCTTGGCGCTGATGACGTCGTGCGTCGCGGGATCGAGTTTGACGTCGATCGTGGTGACGAGGGTGCCGTATTTGTCGCCTGAGGTAACCAGCCGCCCGTCGATGTCGCAGACATAGGCCTGATGGGTGTGGCCGGAGATCACGATATCGACCGCGCGATCGAATTTCTTCACAATGTCCACGATCGGTCCGGAAATTCCCGGGCACTCATTATAATCGCCGGTCGGAACGCCGCCTTCATGGATCAGCACCACGATGGCCTCGACGCCGCGCGCTTTCAATTCCGGCACCAGTGCGTTGACCGTGTCGGCCTCGTCGCGAAATTCAAGGCCGGCGACGCCGACCGGCGAGACGATATTGGGCGTTCCCTTCAAGGTCAGGCCGATGAAGGCGACGGGAACGCCGTCGAACTCCCTGATCTCGTAAGGAGGAAATACCGTCTTGCCGGAGCTCTTCTCGAAGGTTGACGCCGCCAAATAGTGAAATTTCGCGCCGGCAAACGGATGCGGCCCCTGGCATTCGTCGGCCGGGTGACAGCCGCCATTCTGCATCCGCAAAAGTTCGTCCGTGCCCTCGTCGAATTCGTGATTGCCCACCGAAGTAACCGCGAGCCCCATCATCGAGAGCGACTCGATGGTCGGCTCGTCGTGAAACATTGCCGACAAAAACGGGCTGGCGCCGATCAGGTCGCCGGCCGCGACAAAGATATTGTTCTTGTGCCCCTCGCGCAGCTCTTTCACCAGCGTCGCCATGTACTCGGCGCCGCCGGCTGCGACCGCGATCTTCTTGGTCTTGTCGTTGGGATCGGCGATCCGGATGCCGCCCGGCGGCGGCCGAAGGTTGCCGTGGAAATCGTTGATGGCGAGGATCCGCAGATCGACCGGCGCGGGGGTCTCTGCGCCAGACCGCGAGGCCGGGCACGTTAGCGCCAGCAGTGCGGCGACAAAGAGCAAATTTGGTCTGAACATGTTCTGCGACATTTTGCGAAACCGCGTCACGCCTTCTGGCACGAAAACGTACCGCTGGCGATCCTCTGACCGCTATCCTACATAGTTCCCGGTGACGCCCAAATGTCTTGACAAAACTTCCCCGAAAAAGTGATGCGATGAAGAGGAACATGCGATGCAGTTGACGGGGATTCATCATCTCACCGCGATTTCCGCAAAACCGCGCGAGAATCTGGCGTTTTACACCGGCGTGCTCGGCATGCGGCTGGTGAAAAAGACCGTCAATCAGGACGACGTCAGCGCCTACCATTTGTTCTACGCCGACGGAAAGGCCAATCCCGGCACTGATCTTACCTTCTTCGATTTTCCGGCGGCGCCCGAGCGGCGCGGCAGCAACAGCATCTCGCGCACCGGCCTGCGCGTCTCGGGCGAAAACAGCCTCGGCTGGTGGCGCGATCGCCTGAAGCAGGCCGGCGGTCATGTCCGTGATGTCGTCGAAGTCGACGCCCGGCTGACGCTGCCGTTCGAGGACAGCGAAGGCCAGCGCCTGGTGCTGGTCGATGATGGCGGCACAGGGCCAGCCTCGCCGTGGGACAGGAGCCCGGTGCCGGCAGAGCACCAGATCCGCGGCCTCGGCCCGATCGTGCTCACCGTGCAGGATCTCGCACGCACCGAGATGGTGCTGACCCGCGCCATGAACATGCGCCGCGCCCGCGATTATGCCTCGCCGCATGCCGACGCGCGGATCGTCGTGTTCGCAATGGGCGAGGGCGGCCCCGCCGCCGAGCTGCATATGCTCGAGCAGAAGGACCAGCCGGCCGCACGCCAGGGCGCGGGCGGCGTGCATCACGTCGCGTTCCGCACGCCGGACGAAGCGCAATATCACGCCTGGACTCAGCGCTTGAACGAATTGCGGATTCCCAACTCCGGCGAGATCGACCGGTTTTATTTCCGCAGCCTCTATTTCCGCGAGCCCAACGGCATCCTGTTCGAGATTGCCACCGACGGCCCCGGCTTTGCAACCGACGAGCCGCTGGAGACGCTCGGCGAAAAACTCGCACTGCCACCGTTTTTGGAGCCGCGTCGCGCCGCGATCGAGGCGGGCCTGAAGCCGCTCGGGTAGTTTGTAGGGTGGCCGCACGCTGACCACAAGCAATCTGGATGGTTCTCACCACAAGCAATTATCATTCGAGCTTTGTTACGGGCGTAACTCAGTCGCGAAATCATGAAATGATTTTGTTATGCGCGTTGCCTACTTCCATGTCCTTCATTGGAAGGGCCGGACAGAATGTCAGTCGCGTCGAAAATCAAAGTTGCTTCGAAGTACTTTAAGACAAATGATGGGGTTCGATTACATTATTTGGAGGCCGGTGCGGGAAAGCCGATCGTTCTGGTTCACGGCTTCTCCCAAACTGCGGAGCAATTCAAGTTTCAGATCGAAGGTCTAAGCGATCGTTACCGCCTGATCGCGCTCGATCTGCGCGGCCATGGCGAATCGGAGAAAGTGAACTTCGGTCTCAAGATACACCGCCTTGCCCAGGACTTGCGTGAAGCGCTCGTCGCCGCGAACGCGGACGATATAACTCTGGTCGGGCATTCAATGGGGTGCGCGGTGATCTGGGCATACTGGGAACTGTTCGGCGCAGATCGCCTCGGCAAGATCGTCCTGATCGACCAATCGCCGATGCTAACGTCGAATCCTGCCTGGACTCCCGAGGAACGTGAAGCGGCCGGATCGATGTACACACCCGCCGCCTTATGGGAGACGGCCAATGCGCTGGCGGGTCCGGACGG
>DATBYN010000191.1:0-3276 GCA_036513695.1 Bradyrhizobium sp.
TGGCGCTATCGCGATCCGGAAAAGCAACTCGCGATGCGTCTCGGCATCCAGCCAAACCATGCCTATTACGGCCCGGTCGGCGGCGAAAGCCCGATCCGCTATCTGCATGAGGCCGCCAAACGCATCGCGCGCGGCGAATGCAGCATCGCCGCGGTCTGCGGCGCGGAGGCCCAATCCAGCGCGACCAAAGCGGAACGCGGCGGCATCACCCTGCCGTGGACGCCGTTTGCGCATGATGTCGAGGAGCCAAAACGCGGCGCGGCGTTCCAGAAGCCGACGGCGGTAAAGCTCGGCGTGTTCAGGCCGGTGACAGTCTATCCGTTTTACGAAGCCGCCTCGTCAGCGCATTGGGGCCAGACCCCGCGCGAGGCGATGGCGGAGTCCGGGCAACTTTGGGCAACCTATTCCGACGTCGCCTCGCAAAATCCAAATGCCTGGTTGAAGCGGCGTTTTGCCTCCGACGAAATCACGACGCCGACGCCGGACAACCGGCTGATCGCCTGGCCGTACACAAAACTGATGGTCGCCAATCCGACCGTCAACATGGGCAGCGCGGTCTTGATGACCAGCCTCGCAAGGGCGCGCGCCGCCGGCATACCGGAAGATCGGCTCATTCACGTCTGGGGCGGCGCATCGGCGGAAGAGCCGCGCGATTACCTGATCCGCGACCAGTTTTTCGAAAGCCACCCGCAGAATGCCGTGCTTGAAGCGGTGATGGATCTCGTCGGCGGCGGCGGCAAGGCGTTCGACGCGATCGAGCTGTACAGTTGCTTTCCCTGCGTACCAAAGATGGCGCGGCGGACGCTGGGATTAGGACCTGACGTGCAGCCGACGGTGACCGGCGGATTGACCTTCTTCGGCGCGCCGCTCAACACCTACATGACGCATGCGGCCTGCGCGATGGTGCGCAAATTGCGTAACGGCGCAAAACTCGGCCTGCTTTACGGTCAGGGCGGTTTTGTCACAAAACATCACGCGCTGGTGCTGTCGCGGCAGCCGCCGCGGGACCCATTGGCGCAGGAAACCAGCGTGCAGGCCGAGGCCGACCGGCATCGGCGTCCCGTGCCGGAGTTCATCACCGAAGCCAGCGGCAAGGGCTCGGTCGAGAGTTTTACGGTGATCTACGGCCGCAACGGCGAAGTCGAGCACGGCGTGGTGATGCTGCGGACGCAAGACAATGCGCGGGCGCTAGCGCGGGTGCCGGCGAATGACGGCGCAACATTGGCGCATCTCCTCAACATGGACCGCACGCCGGTCGGGTCGTCGGGTGATGTCGTCACAACTGAGGATGGCGTGCTGGAGTGGCGATACAAGTAGCGCGCGCTCCCTCGCCCCGCTCTACGCGGGGAGGGGGGCTGTCACCGCATCAGGATTGAGGGCAAGTGGCAGGCGCCGTGCCTTGCCCCTCACCCGAAATTCGCTACCCGCGAATGTCGACCTCTCCCCGCAAAAGAGCGGGGAGAGGTTAGGAAGAGGCCCTACCCCTTCACATCCGGCTTCTCCGAAACCTTCGCCGGCTTGGCTTTCGCGCTGGCGATGCGGACCTGATCGCCATCGGCGATGCCGTCGGGCGGCGCGACGATGACGCGATCCTCGGGCGAGAGGCCCGACCCCAGCTCGATCTCGCGGCCGAGGTCGCGCGCGATGGTGACGGGCTTGAACAGCACCTTGTCGTCCGTGCCGACGGTCGCAACGCGCAGGCCGTTCTGGTTGAAAATAAGAGCGCTCGCCGGAATGTGCAGCGGCACGGTGTCGCGCTGCAGGCTGAGGCGCACATTGGCATAGCCGCCGGGCATCAATTCGCTCTTCGAATTGTCAAGCGCGAGCTGCATCCGCGTCGTGCCCGAGGAAACATCGACCGATTGCGAGGAGGCCTCGACCGTGGCGTCGAAAGTGCGGTTCGGATATTCCGGCATCGAAATGACCGCCTTGGCGCCGATCTTGATCGCGGGCACGTAGGTCTGGGGCACGTTGACGTAGACCCGCAATTTGCTGATGTCCGAGATCACGAACATCGCTGGGCCCGAGCCGCCGCCGGCATTGATCAGAGCGCCGACGTCGGTATCGCGGGCGGTGACCACGCCGTCGAACGGCACGGTGATCTTCTTGTAGCCGGCCAGCGCCTCCAGCCGCTCGACATTGGCCTGCCCTGAATTGACGGCGGCCTTCTTGTTGGAGAGATCGGCCGAGCGCTCGTCGATTTCCTGCATCGAGACGAAATTCGAGGCGATCAGCGTTTTGCGGCGGGTCAGCGTCGCCTCGGACAGTCTCGCGCTGGCCTCCTGGCTGGCGAGATCGGCGCGCGCCTGCAGCAATTGCTGGTCGAGGTCCGGCGCCTCGATTTCGGCGATCACCTGGCCGGCCTTGACTCGCGCGCCGATATCGACGCTCCAGCTTTTCAAGTAACCGCTGACGCGCGCGAAGATCGGCGCACGATAATAGGCTTCCAGCCGGCCCGGCAGATCGATGGTCGCATTGAGCACCCTGGCGTCGGGCGCTACCACGGCGACCGTCGGGACGGCCTGGCTGTCGGTCCATTCGCGCAGTTTGGTGCTGGAATCCTCGCGCGCGCGGATACCCGTCACCACGACCAAAACCGCCGCGATAGCCGTCACCACGGCGAAAATGCCCAACCTCCGGCGAGAGACCGGCGAGTTTTGCTCAGTGGGCATGCGAGGTCTCCGGTGCGGCGGCAGCTTTGGCGCCCTGTCTCTTGTGTACCATACTAAAGACCACGGGAACGAACATCAGGGTAGCCACGGTTGCGAATATCAGCCCTCCAACCACGGCACGCCCGAGCGGGGCGTTCTGTTCGCCGCCCTCGCCAAGCGCCAGCGCCATCGGCGTCATGCCGATAATCATCGCCAGCGCCGTCATCAGCACGGGACGAAAACGCACAAAACCGGCCTCGATCGCGGCCGCGACCGGATCGCCCAGTTCTTCATAGCGCTCGCGGGCAAAGCTGATCACCAGCACGCTGTTCGCGGTCGCCACCCCCATGCACATGATCGCGCCGGTCAGCGCCGGAACCGACAGCGTGGTCTCGGTCGTGAACAGCATCCAAACGATCCCGGCAAGCGCGGACGGCAGCGCGGTGATGATCACGAACGGATCGGACCAGGACTGGAAGTTCACCACGATCAGGAGATAGATCAGCACCACCGCGGCGAGCAGCCCGAACAATAGCCCGGAGAACGCGCTGTTCATGGTCTGCACCTGGCCGAGCAAAACCACCGAAGAACCCTTCGGCACGTCCTTGGCGGTATCCGCGATCAC
>DATBYN010000192.1:0-7731 GCA_036513695.1 Bradyrhizobium sp.
GCGCGAAGGTGAGCGCGGTGGCGCGGCCGTTGCCGATGCCCTCGCCGGGGCTCTGGCCGGCGCCGACGACGATGGCGACACGATCTTGCAAACGCATGTCAGTTCACTCCCGGGATTGGGTACTGTTGCAGTACCTCTTTAATAATAGGGTTCGTTGTCGATCTTCATGGTGGCAAGCACGCGGACCACGGCGCAATAGAGCCGCCGATGCCGCTGAAGGCCAGCGCCATGTCGGGCGAGTTGACCAAAAGCTTGTGCTAATTGGTGTTGCGCTCGAGCAGGTCGCGATATTCGGGAACGATTTGCTCGGCCTCGAGATAGGGCGGGCGGGCCATCTTGCCGGTTCTCCCTTGATATAATTGACGACGTCGAGGGCCCCATTCCGGGCCGGATGGCCCGCCGCCGCTTGCCGGACATTCGGGCGCTCCGACCACGGCGCGTAGCCCAGCCTATAATTCAAGGTGGCTACTTCCGCGTCCGACCCTCCCGGATATTGACGCCAGTGTATTCCGGTAGGTATCAATGAGCATTCGTCAATCGACCAAGGATAGGCTTTTTGGCCGGCGGTTTCCCTGGGATCATCGACTGCGAGGCGTAAATGTATTGATTTTTTGACGGCGCCAGGCCTCCCGCAAGCCTGCCGACGTCGCCTCGCTACCTTTGCCGCGATACCCAACATGATAGATTGGATAAGCCATCATGGCCAATCAGGATAAGCTGCCAACCACGGTTGCCGTCGAGCGTGACCTCCGGCTTGATCTGTTCCGCGGTATCGGGCTGTGGATGATTTTCCTCGATCACATTCCGGACGACTTCGTTTCCTGGCTGACCCTGCGCAACTACGGCTTCAGCGATGCCGCCGAATTCTTCGTATTCATTTCCGGCTATCTGGCCGGCTACATCTACGGTCCGATCATACGCGCCGGGAATTTTCTCGGAGCTCTCAAGCGGCTGTGGACCCGCGTCTGGCAGATGTACGTCGCCCACATCATGCTGTTCCTGCTGTTCACGGCGCAGATCGCGCGAACGGTCCGGAAATTCGACAACCCGATGTACGAAGATGAATTCAATGTTCGCAATTTTCTCCAGCACCCGGACGTTCTGATCGGGCAGGCGCTGACGCTGCGCTACAAGCCGGTCGACCTCGACGTGCTGCCGCTCTATATTTCGCTGATAGCCGCTTCACCGCTGATCCTGTGGTGCCTGTTGCGCCGCCCGAACTGGACCTTACTTGGCTCGGTCCTTCTCTACATTGGGGCGCACATATTCGACTGGAATCTCGCGTCCTATCCGCCCGGGACCCACTGGTACTTCAATCCGTTCGCCTGGCAATTGATGTTCGTGTTCGCGGCATGGTGTGGCGTCGGAGGCATCGCCCAACTGCAGGCCATTATCCGGTCGCGTGTGGCGCTGATCGTGGCGTTGGCGTGGATGGCCTTCGCGTTCCTGATCGTGATGACTTGGCACAGCGCATTCCTGGAATCGCTGATACCGAAATGGATGATCAAGGCGATCTATCCGATCGACAAGACCGACCTCGATATGCTGCGTTTCACGCACTTCCTCGCTTTGGCGCTGGTGGTCACCCGATATTTTCCGCGCAAATCGGAGATCCTCACCTCCAAATGGCTGCGCCCGATGGTGCTGTGCGGTCAGCATTCGCTGCCGCTGTTTTGCTTCGGCGTATTCCTGTCCTTTGGCGCGCATTGGATCCTGGTTCAGCACGCCCAGAACGGCGCGCGCGCGCTCTGGATGCAACTGCTCGTCAGCGTCGGCGGCATCCTGATCATGGTTGGGCTCGCATGGCTGCTGGATCGGGCCGCAAAGGTCCCCAGCCTGTTCGTCGAGGTGGGCGAGTTCGAGACGCCGAAGGCGGCGGTCGAACCCGGGAAAGCGTGACCCGGCGTTCCAGGCAAGCTCCGGCGGAAGCTGAGGCTCCCGCCGGCCGGCTATAATTTGTGCCCTTTCTGGCGCAGCGCCTCGGTCAACCGGGTGCGCAGCTCATCGGCCGCCTTGCGGCTCGCATCCTGGGTTACCTGACTGATCTGCTGCGTGACGGCTGGCGCCTTTTCGAGATACTTTTGCCCGACTGGCCGCTGAAAGAACGTCTCCAGGTCGCGCATCTCGGCCACCGTATAATTGTTGGCATAGATGGCGGCGACGTCGTCGAGCATCGCCGTATAGTATGGCGTAAACGCAGCATCGACCATTGGCTTCATGCTGTCGTAATCGCTTTCGATCTCAGGCCGGTCTTGAGTCAGCGTACGCCTAAGGCCCAGCAGGATGGCCGGCAGAAGCGCCTTGTACTGCTCGGGCAACTTCATTGTCGTCACCAGGGTCCGCGCCGCGGTCATGGCGTCGGGCGAGGGAGTTTGCGCCGATGAAGCGCAAATCGAGAACAAAAGCAGGCTGGCGACGATCAATGGGCGTCCGGACATGGGTTCCTCCAATGATGGATCACGCGATGAAAATGGGTTTTCCCGGGCAAGCAGCCTGTCGCGTACGAGCGCGCCTTTCGCGCGGACTAATGTTGCGAAGGGTGCCAGCGGGTTTCGAGTTTGTCCAGACACGGGCTATCCAGATCTTTGGGCGCGTACCGCAGTCATGACCCATGAACGAGGCGCCAGACAATGGCGCCCAGTGCGCCGAGCCAGAGAATGATGGTAGCGCCGGCCTGAATTCCAAAGCCTCGGCTCCGCTTCTCGGCGGCCTGCGCATAGCCGGTCATGTAGAGGAAACGGCCTGCGATCCAGACAAGGCCAAGCACGGCCGCGAAGGGGTCGCTGACATAGACCGCGAATAGCCAGAGCGAGGGCAGGAAAATCGGCATCCATTCCAGCGTGTTCATCTGCACGCGAAACACCCGCTCGAAGTCGGCATTGCCCGATGTGGCCGGCACTTTGATGCCGAACGCCATGCGTGCCTTCGACACCTGAACGGTGGTGAAGAAATAAAACAGGATGGCGAGGCAAGTGACGAGTGCCGTGAAGTGATACATCGCGTGAATCCCTTTTGCGCCGTCATTCCGGGGCGCGAAGCGAACCCGGAATCTCGAGATTCCGGCTTCGCGCTATCGCGCGCCCTGGAATGACGACCCCGCCTCAATACCCGGTCATCTCCAGATATCCAACTCCGCTGTGGCTCCCGCCAAAGCTGATCGGGCCTTCCCAGTAGGGAAAGCTCGTTCCCATCCAGCTTCTCGCGTTCAAGGGAACGCACGCAATCGACAGTGCCAGGCGCGGGATCGCGATGTCCCACGCCACCGGAATCTGGCGCCCTGCGATCTCGACCGAAGTTTTCGGCGTCATGTGGATGTCGCTGGATGCGATCTGCTGCGTTTTGCCATCCGGCAAAATCCAGTTGCCGGACGCATAATTGTTGCCGTCGGTCTGGCGCAGCCGGAACAGCATGAGTTTTTCGCCTGAATTGAAATGCAGCGAGAACCAGTCCCATCCAGTTTGATCTGACGCCAGCGGCTGGCTGCTCCACTCCCGGTCCATCCAGGCCCGGCCTGTGACCTCAACTGGCTTGTCGTCGATGGTGATGCTGCCGCTCACCTTGAAATAGGGCTGACTGAAATAATACGAGGCCTGTCCGCGTTCGGATTTCTTGCTGTAGCCGCCATCGCCCTGCAGCACCAGCGGGTGATCGGCGTCACACCGCAGCGTATAGGCGAAATCCGCACCCGTTGCTTTGAGTTCGAGCGGCGCGATCCTATCGTCGCGCATCGGCTCAACCCCGCGCATTTCCCATTGATCGATCCAGGCGAGAAAAGGTGTTGCCTCGACGCCGGCCTGGCCGACGCCGCCGCGGGCGAATTTTTCGTTTGAGCGGTGGGTGTCGGCGCGGGTGACGGCGGCGTGAGCCATCCAGATCTGCTGATTGGCCCAGCCCTCCTGTTGCGCGCCGGGCTGCATCGCTTGGCGAAACAAGGTCCATTGCGCGCCATAGGCTGTGCCGGTCTGATCGACCAGATTGGCCGTCACGTACCACCACTCGATCCGAAAATCCGGATGCGGGCCGCTATCTTCCGGAAAGGCAAAAATCTTGCCCGGAATAACCGGCGCAAACCCTTCCCCGCTGATGCCAAGCCCGGCAAAGCCCTGCGCTCGCGCCGGCCCGCGGCCCAGCCCGAGAAGCACAAGGCCAGCCGCAAACGCGCGGCGAGATATCGGGGTGTTACCGCTCATTGGCAAAAATCTTGACCAGGTTCGCCGGCTGCATGCGCGCCAGTCTTATCACCGGAAGCAGCGCGGCCAACAGCGCAGCCACCATGGCGACGCTTAGCAGCTCGATGAGTTGCAATGGAAAAACATGAAACGGTAGCCGCCAGCCAAACGCCTTCACATTCACCACGGCGATCAGGCACCAGGCCACCAACAGGCCGAGCGGCAACGCCAGCAGGGTGGTGATCAGCGCCACCGACATGGTCTTCAACAACTCGATCGCCGCCAGGTGACGCCGCGTGATTCCGATCGCCCACAATGGCGCCAGCTGGGGCAGGCGGGAATTGCTCAGGGTCAGCAGGCTGGTCAGGAGTGCGACACCGGCGACCCCCAAGGTAAAAGCGTTCAGCGCCGCGGTCACCGCAAACGTGCGATTGAAAATCCGGGTCGACTCGGCTTTTAGAGTGGCCTGATCAAGTAAGTTGCGGCCATCTAGTCCGAACTTGTCCTGCATCGTTGATATCAGTGCAGGAACTGAAGCCGGCGCAACGCGCAGGCCCATTCGCGTCAGCGGGATTTGCGGAAAATGGCGGGTCAATGCCGCGATATTGACCGCGATCTGTCCCTTGGGATTGCCGTAATCGGCGTAGATGCCGACGATTTCGAGAGTCCAGGTTCCCCCCGGCGCGGGCACCTCGACGGTATCGCCGATTGCGAGGTTTGAGCGACGGGCCAATTGCTCGCTGATGAAACAGCTATCGCCGGGACGAAGGCGGATCCAGGCGTTGGCGCTTGCCTCAAGCAGCGGCCAATGATCCCGGAAGGTGGCGCTGTCGGCGAGGCCCAACATCTCAATCGGCGCGCCACCGAATTGGGTCTCGGCCCGGCCGCCGGGGAGGATCGCCTCGACCTCGGGGCGTTCGCGGAGCCAAGCCTTGATCTCGGTAGCCTGCTTATTGTCGGCAGCGTTGAGATAAACGTCGGCCGCCAACCGTCCGTCCAGCCAGCTGATAAATGTTCGGCTGAAGCTTTCGACCATGGTGCCGACCCCGACATAGACCGCGAGCGCCAGCAGCAGCGCCATCAGCGCCAGCGACAATCCCGAGAGCTGCTGCCGGCTGTCGGCCCAGAACCAGACCGCGAGCGCCCGATCGGCGCGCCGCTGGCCAAGAGTAAGCACAAGCTCCAGGATCGCGGGCAGGCCAAGTGCCGCTCCCAGCAGCAATGCCGCGAGTACGGCGAATCCTGAAACCAGCGAATCGCCGTACCACAGCAAAAAACCCGCGGCGGCGAGCACGGCGAGCGCCAGCGCGCTCTGAAAAATCAGCCAGCGGTGTTGTGCCTGTTGCCAGGCTTGGGGTTGCGCTGCGGCCAGCACCGGAAGGCGGAGCGCCTTTACAAGGCTCGTGCCCGCCGCCAGCAGCGCGCCGACAATGCTGATGACAATGCCGGCGATCCACCATTCGCCCCTCAGCGTCAACTGGCCGGGAATTTGGGCGCCATAAAGTCCGCGCAAGGATGCCGCGACATCGGGCAGTAGTGACGCCGCGATCAAATAGCCGCAGACCAATCCCACGATGCCTGCGATCAGCGCCAGCGATACCAGCTCGGCCACCAGCACCATATTCAGCATGCGGGCCGACACGCCGCAGGCGCGCAGGGTTCGCAGCATCGGCAGCCGCTGCTCGAACGCTAGGCCAATGGCCGAGTTGACGATGAACAGTCCGACCACGAACGACAGTAGCCCGAATGCGGTCAGGTTGAGGTGAAAGCTGTCGGTGAGGCGTTCGAGGTCGGTCTCCGCATCCGGCTCGACCAGACGGAGTGTTTCGCCGGCGACGCTCTCCAGTGGCGCGCGTTTTGTCCCGGCCTTGCCCACCAAAAGCCGGGAAACCTGATCCGGCGTTTTGAGAATCCGCTGGGCAATGCCGATATCGACCACCAGCACGTCCGGCACCAATTGCGCCTGCACGCGCAGCGGCGGCAGCACGGTGCCGTCGCTTGCGAGCGGCGTCGCGCCTTCCGGCAAATGGAGGTCGGCCAGCGTCTCGGGTGCCACCAGCATTTCGCCGGGCGTCGTCACGAACGATTGCAGGCCTGCCCGGCCAATCGCCGGGGCGTTGCCCACTTCCGCAGGGATGGTGACCGGCTCGATGCCCAACAGCCGGAACGACCTTCCGCCGATCTGCAGCCGGCCTTCGAGCACGGGCGACACCGGCCAGCCGGCGCGGCGCAAGTCGACAAAGAGCTTTTGCGGGAAGGTCCCACCGTGGCGGCCGACCAGCATCGCCGTCCGCGCGCCGCCGAAAGCGGCGGCCGCGCGGTCGTAACTCAGGCGCGCCTGCTGGTTCAATGCCTGCACGCCACTCCACAGCGCGGTCGCGGAAATCAGTCCGATCAGCAAGGTCGCGAGCTGCATCGGATGCCGCCGCCAATGGCTCAAGAGAACCGCGAGGATCCAGAAGATGCGGCTCATGCGATCAGCCCCGCATGGAGATTGATCTGCCGATCCAGCGTCGCGGCAAGCCTCGCCGAGTGGGTCACCATCAGGAAACCGCAGCCGGTGCGGGCAACCAGATCGCGCGCCAGCGCAAGAACATCATCGGCGGTCGCCTCGTCGAGATTGCCGGTGGGCTCGTCGGCCAGCAGCAGCAGCGGCTTTATGGCAAGCGCGCGGCCGATCGCGACCCGCTGCTGCTGGCCGCCGGACAATTGTTCGGGATAGCGCCTGAGCAAACCGCCGAGGCCTAACCGCTCCGCTAGTTCGGCATGCCAGGCCGCATCGTGCCGGCCGGCAATGCGCGATTGAAATGCGAGATTGTCTTCGACATTCAGGCTCGGGATCAGGTTGAATTGTTGAAACACCAGGCCCAGGCGGTCGCGCCGCAAGGCCGCGCGTCCGGCATCGGAGAGATCGGACACCAGCGCGTCGGCGAGCCTGATCTCGCCGCCGTCGGCACGATCGAGGCCCGCAATCAGATGCAGCAGCGTGCTCTTGCCGCTGCCGGATTCTCCGGTCAGCGCGACGCGCTCGCCCGCGGCAATGCTCAAATTGACCCCGCGGAGCACCTCGATTTGCTCTCCGGCAGAGCGATAGGTCTTGGTCAGATTGCGAACGCTCAGCACGATGGGGTTGCGCCTTGCCATGCGAAGCGAAATCCTCACGACGGCTTCTGATCTAAACAACATATCAAGGTCGCGAAGCCAGATCACGGTGTCAATCGTGACGGCGACGCGATCGTGATTTGGTTGCGGGATGCTTCCAGCATAGCGTCCGACGGCATTCCGCGAGGTAGCGATTAGCTGCAACGCACGCGTCCGGGCCAAAATGCCCAGTTGCATTGCCGCTCGCCCCACAGGTACCATTGCACGGGGCCGATCAACAGGTCACGCAAAAACGAAAATCGGGAGAAACCATGACCACGCTACCGACGCCCAAAGGCGCATGGAAAATCACATTTCTGCTGTTTCTCTTCATGCTGGTCAATTTCGCGGACAAGATCGTGGTTGGCCTTGCCGGCGTGCCGATCATGACCGAGCTGAAACTTGAGCCGGAGCAATTCGG
>DATBYN010000193.1:0-24448 GCA_036513695.1 Bradyrhizobium sp.
TCGAGCCGCGCTCATTCGCTAACCCGCGGGGGGCGCCCGAGGGTGCCATGGCAAGAATAGACCTCTATACCGCTATTGTCCTGACCGCCGCAGTAACAGGCGCCGCGTATGCGGCTCCAGGAAGAGGCGGCGGAGGCGGAGGCGGAGCGCATGCCGTTGGCGGTGGTGGCGGCGCCCATTTCGGCGGTGGTGGCGGCGCCCATTTCGGCGGCGGCGGCGGAGCACATTTCGGCAGTGGTGGCGGCGCCCCGCATTTCGGCGGTGGTGGCGGTGCACCGCATTTTGGCGGTGCACCTCATATTAGCGCGGCCCCTCATTTTAGCGGCGCGCCCCACATCGCCGCTTCACCTCACTTCGGCGGCGGCGGGCGCATCGTCAGCGCGCCTCACTACGGCGGCGCGCACATTGTCAGCAGACCTGCGATATCGCATTTCGCCGGGCGGCAGAGTTACCACGGTCAGCACGCGGTTGCCGTCCATAACATGCCGAACCGGGCCGTCAGCCACGCCGCTGCGTTGAGCGCAAGTCGAAGCGCCGCGATCAGCCGAAATGCCAATACGGGCGCCAACCTGAAAAATGCCAATGCAAATATCAACCAGACAAATATCAGCCACAATCAGACCGCGCTCGCTAAATCAAACGCCGTGCGGAACGCACTGAACTCACCGTCGGTCGCTGGTGCATTGCACAACAAGACTGCACTCCTCAATTCAAACGCCCGCGCTCAGATCGTTGCGGCCGCAGCCACGGCGGGATGGCACCATGATCGCGACGGTGACGGCCATGGGCACGGATGGTGGCGACATCATCACGGCGGATTCGGCTGGGTCGGCCCGATCTTCTGGCCGTTCGCCTATTACGACATTTATGACTACGCGATTGGCGGCTACGGCTACGATCCCCTGTTCTGGGATTACGGTTACAATGACATTTATGCCGGTCTGTTCGCGCCCTACGGCTATGACGACCTCGTAGGTTATCTGCCGCCCGGCGGTGGAGGCTACCAGATCGCGGCAGGTGGGGGTTCGCAGGCCACGGTCGGACGGGCGCGTGGCGGCGGCTCGCCGGCTGCGGCGCGTGGCACCGCGACGGCCCAAGCCGCGATACCGGATCAGTTGGCACAGATGTGCGGCGACGACAGCCGCGAAATCGCCGGCCTGCCGATCGATCAGATGCAGCAGGCCATCCAGCCGAACGACGCTCAACGCGCCGCGTTCGACGAACTTGCCAACGCTTCGGTAAAGGCGGCGCAGGCGATCAAAGCCGCATGCCCCACCCAGGTCGCGTTGACAGCGCCCGGCCGGCTCGCGGCCATGCAGCAACGCATCGAGGCGATGATATCGGCGGTGGAGACGGTTCAACCGGCGCTGCAGAAATTCTACGATCTGCTTAGCGATGAACAGAGGGCGCGGCTGAACGCAATCGCACAGGATCAGCGTCAGAGCGGGACTGCAAAGACTGGCAACCGTTCGCTCGTTGAAAGTTGCCAGGCTGCACAAGCAAGCGTGCCTGAGTGGCCCCAGGCCGAGATCGAGGCGAAGCTTCATCTGAACGACGAACAGCGTGCCAGCCTTGTGGCTCTCAAGGATGGGACTGCCAAGGCGGCAGACATGCTCAAGGCTTCCTGCCCGACCACGGAACCGATCACGCCGCCGGCGCGGCTTGAGGCAATCGCCAACCGGCTCGAGACCATGCTGCAGGCGGTCAAGATCACGCGCGCCGCATTGGACGACTTCTACGGCAAGCTGAACGACGAGCAAAAGGCGCAGTTCGAGGCGATCGGGCCGGCCCGCTCGGCGTCCTCCGCCCAGTCAACCGCCTCGTCGAGTCAGCCGAGCAGTTCCGACCAACCGACCAATTCCGAGCAGCCGACCGCTGCGCGAACGCATGTTCGCCACCACTACCACCACCATGTCGGCATTCCCGGCATCGTCCGCCATATCATGTCATTCGCGAGATGGTGACAGCGCCCTCGGCGCACGCGTCTCAAACCAGCAGAACCGTCGAGCCCGTGGTCTTGCGCGCGGCGAGTTCGGCGTGCGCCTTGGCGGCGTCTTTTAACGGATAAGTCTGACGCACCTCGATCTTGACCGCGCCGGATTTGACCACGTCGAACAGTTCGTTCGCCATTGCGATGAGGTTCTCGCGCCTGGCGGCATAGGTATTGAGCGTCGGGCGGGTCACGTAGAGCGATCCCTTCTGCGCCAACAGGCCGAGGTTGAGCGGCTCGACGGCGCCGGAGGACTGGCCGAACAGTGCGGCGACCCCGAGCGGCGCCAGGCAGTCGAGTGATTTCAGGAACGTGTCCTTGCCAACGGAATCATAGACCACCGGCACCTTCTTGCCTTCCGTGATCTCCTCGACGCGTTTTACAAAATCCTCGCGCGTATAGATGATGGTGTGGGCGCAGCCATGCGCTTTTGCCAGCTTTGCCTTCTCCTCGTTGCCGACGGTGCCGATCACGGTCGCGCCGAGATACTTGGCCCATTGACCCAAGATGAGGCCGACGCCGCCCGCCGCGGCATGCAGCAGGATGGTGTCGCCGGCTTTGACCCGATAGGTCTGGCGGATCAGGTATTGCGTGGTCAGGCCCTTCAACATCATCGCCGCGGCGGTCTTGTCATCGATGCCGTCGGGTAGTTTTAACAGACGATCGGCCGGGATCAGCCGCTCTTCGGCATAGGCGCCGATCGGCGCGGCGCCATAGGCGACCCGGTCGCCCGGCTTCAGATCGGTGACGCCGGATCCGACTTCCTCGACGACGCCAGCCGCCTCGCCACCGAGGCCGCTCGGCAATTTCACCGGATAGAGTCCGGAGCGGTAATAGATGTCGACGAAATTCAACCCCACCGCGGTGTGACGGATGCGCGCCTCGCCCGGACCGGGCTTGCCGACGTTGACTTCCTCCCAGACCAGAACTTCGGGCCCACCGGTTTTGTGAAAGCGGATGGCGTGCGTCATGGATTTACTCCTCGAGCTGAGATGACAGGCGCGAAAACGTTGCGGCGGAACCGGTCTGCCCGGCGCCTGTCCAGGATATGCGCAGCGGAGGCGCCAAGGAACCCCTCGCGGCGGCATCCCTGCCGCGTGCCGATACAATGTGCCCGTCGAATGTGCGGCAGGATCGTTCAAATCAACGAAATCGCAGAGGGGGTTGCAACCCGGAACCATCGCGCAGACAGCGGCGTTCTCGCCGATACCTGACAGGAGAACCGCATGAATAATAATGATCAGAAAGGCTCGATCAGCGTCGGAACGCTGGCCATCATTGCTGCTGCGTTCGTTCTGGTCCTTGCCGTCCTCTTATGGGGACCGGGGAGCACGAGGCATGTCGAGATTAATCCTGGCCCGAGCGGAACAGTGGGGTCGACGACGCCAGACCAGACCCCACCGCCGGCCGACAGCCCTACTCCAGGAAATACCACGGGATCGGCGCGCTGACCGCGATCGAGGGCTCAATGCACCGTCGTACATTCATCCAGGCCTCTGCCGCCGCGCTCATGCTCACACCTAGAGCCGCGTCGGCCCGCGACTTGCCCGACGGGGAGAATGGTAACGGAGCAGCCACGGGGTTGGTCTGGCGACCGATGATTTCGACACCCGCCGATATTCCGGCGCTGAACGGCCATACCGATACGGTCCCAGACATCGTCGGACGCCTTGGCTCGCGGATCGATTTGGCGATCTTCACCGAAGGCAATCATTTTCCCGCGTTACTGAGTAGCGAGATCATCGATCCGTTTCGCAGCTGGGCGCGATCGCATTCGGATTATTCCACCCTGTCGCTCGACAACATCGTCATCGTCACGCTTCCACAACCCATGATCGTCAACATGCTACGGGAGCACGGCATCTCCTTTGGAAACCTGACGCTCGACGTCAGCCGGACAAGCGGATTTTACCCCGATATCGTCATGGCCGGCGCAGCGCCCTTGAAAGTGCTGCATCAGGCGTCGATCGTCGATGCGGAGGCGCGTCTATTTGCGCGAAACCAGGGCCTTGCGTTGACGGTCGCCGCCGGCAATCCGCTCGGCATAAATCATATCGACGATCTCGCGCGCGCTGACGTCCGCATCGTCCTGGCGAGCGAGAGCGAACCTGGCGCACGTAACCAATATATCTCGGCGCTCAACGGGTTGCTCGGTGCGCCGCAAGCCCAAGCCGCGCTGGCGCGCGAGACGGTTACATTCCCGGGCCGCCTCGGTATTCAACACCGCGATGTGCCTTATGCGGTTGCAACCCGCGCCGCCGATGTGGGCATCATTGTCCATCACTTGGCGCAATATTACGCGACGGCCTACCCCAAGATCTGCGGCATGGTGCAGGTACCGGAGGCAAATAAATTCTCATCGACGATTGCGATGGGCTCGACGGTCAATCCTTTGCGGGCGCCCGCCGCAAAGGCGTTCGCGGAATTCTTTCTCTGTGTCGCCCGCGAAGTCTATCCGCGTTACGGTTTCGCGATGATGAGCTCAGCAGAATATGGTGCAACGATCGAGCTTGGTTGAGGCGATCAGGTCTGACCGATCGAGCCTCGATGAACGCGCACCTTGCGCGTCAATCGATGGCGTTCGCGATCGATGCGGCTGCCGGCCCCTGTCCGGTTTCGCCGCTGCCCGAAGGACGAAATGTTACAGTAATGCAACACACGCGAAGATTATGCCGATGTTCTGCGTCCGTTCGAAAGAGTTCATGATCCGCGTCCGCCGTCCACGCTAAAGTGAATTCCGAGGTTGGGGTCTACCGTGCTTCCGCTGAAGGAGAGCCGACATGCCAGCCTACGTCCGGCATCACGAAATCGAGACCGCTCCCATCATCTGCCCCGGCTGTATCGGGTTGCTGCCGATGTATGTGAGAGACGTCGAGCCGCATTGGAGCATGGCGAAGATCGACTTCATTTATGAGTGCTCGGATTGCGGCGCCGAAGTCAGGCATACCGTTACAAAGCCGGAACGGCGTCACTGACGGGTTCTCGCCTGGCGGCAAGTTGGTGCCTGCATGATCGCCCTGCGCACGCAGCGGTCGACGGCAAAACGGAAATGACAAAACGGAAGCGAAAAGGTCTCGCGCGTCCGTCTTCTATGAGACGGCCGCGTTGGGATCAGCGCTTTCGAGATTGCATTCCCGAAAGTGAAATGCAATTTCGTCGAGCGCGCGTTGCTCCCACTGTTCTGCTTGTGCCAGCCAGAAAATCTTGCGCTCCGAATCCAGCAGGGCGCGCTCTCGGCAGATAAATTCCTGGGCACGAATCTCGACCAGCTTTTTCATCAACTCACACTCCCGCAGTGTGAAGCCAATTCGCCCACATACCTTAGCAGAGCCGGGACTCGCGCGCCCTTAATTTCGCTTTGAAAAAAATGGCAGCCTTCTTGTCCCTCGGCCCGACACCGCAGTGCAACACGTTAACGATCGGATAAGAACTCACAGCATTGGATGAACGCTCACCATCACATCATCGATGTTCCGTTGAGCTTGCGAACTGGCGCAAATCGAAAGCGAGGTTCCCCGCGCCGCAAATGTTCCGTTCGCATTCGGAGTTACTTGACTCCCACCGACATCTGCCGCAGCATTTAGCGAGCTGCACTTGGAGGCCCGCGGTAATCGGCCCTTGGCCTCGCAGGCATTGGCGCCCGATCATGTGATCAGGACGCCGCGCAGTAGACGCGGACAATGTCCGTAGGATCACACTTGGTGAGGAGCATGACGCCACCGGGCAGAAAGCATTGACCTTGCCCTGCCGCGAGGTCACGGCGCAGATTGAGGTGATTCGCAGCTGCTAGCCTTCGTTTGCACCGCCGACAATTTGCAACATATCAACGAGACCTGGGGCGCAAAGGCCACGCGCCTTCCGGATTTCGACATACAACTGGTGTGTACCAGAAATCCTTCGCCATGCGCGAAGATCACGGGCCCCGCGATGCCTTAGATGCACCGGGGCCCAATCATTTCCACAGCTCAGTTATTGGAAGAGCGTCAATTATTATTGGACGAGCGCTTGCATTCAGAGGTGCTCGCGCCGCTCACCGTTCATCCGACCGAGCCATGATGGAGGCGATGATGAAACGAAGTCTGTTCTGTCTCGGCTTCCTGGTGATTTTGGACAGTTCCGGTTTTTCCCAGGCCGCGAAACCGGAACCCGCATTTTATGTCGTGCTGAATTCGCTCACCAAGAACTGCACCGTCGCCGACAAGATGCCTCGCACGGACTCGCCGAACATCACCGTTGCCAGCGACACGATCTTTCGATCGCGGACCGAAGCCGAGGCGGCGGCAAAGACCCTGACCCCGTGCAAAAAATAGAGGCAGCTGAATTCCGCTGAACAGAAAACTCACGACGCTTCCGCGCGCCTCGTAACCGCGTCGATCGCCGCGATGGCTTGCAATCGGAACCAAAGGGCGCCAACATCTCCGGCAAAACTAGCAATAAGAGAAGAAGTCGGGATGGGAATCGGGAGCCTCGGGCAGCAAGGCATCGTATTTGCGGTTTTTGCAGCCCTTTTCGTCGTCTTCTCGCTCATCCTCCCGGGCTTTCTCACCACCGCGAATATGCTGACGCTGCTGCAAAACGTGGCCGTGCTCGGCATTCTCGGTCTGGCGATGGCGATTGTCGTGCTGGGTCGCGGCATCGACATTTCGCTGATTGCAGCCTTGGCCGTGCCGCCGGGGCTCGTCCTGCAGATGGTCCAGGACGGTCACTCGCTGCCTACATCGCTCGCCGCCGCCTTTGCGCTGACGGCAGCATTCGGTCTGGTGAACGGATGGCTGATTGCCTATGCCGAGGTGCCATCCCTGTTCACGACATTGGCGTCCGGCCTGTTTCTCGCCGGTCTCGGTCAGGCCGCGCTGTTCAAGCTCGACGTCGTGCAGTGGAGCCCGGGGCTCGACGGATTCGAACGGCTCGGACAGGGCAGTCTGTTGGGCATCCCGATGCCGATCATCATGTTCGCGCTTTCTTGCGTCGCGGTGGCATTCTTCCTGCGGCAGACGCGATTGGGCGCCTACATCTACGCGATCGGCGATAATCCCAATGGCGCGCGGGTCACGGGCATTCCGACCCGGCCGATCATCGTGCTGCAATACGTCTTGGCGGCGATGATCGGCTGCGCCGCCGGACTCATCCTTGCCGCGTCCGTCAACAGCATGCCGACGCGCATCTTCAATTCGACCTTGATCTACGATGTGATTTTGGTGGTCGTGCTCGGCGGCATCGGACTGTCGGGCGGTCGCGGCGGTGTCCTCAACGTCGTCATCGGAACGCTCCTGATCGGTACCATGCTCAACGGCATGACGATCATGGATGTTTCCTATTCCGCGCAAAACCTCATCAAGGGCGTGGTGCTTCTGGTCGCGGTCATCGCGGATTCCTTCCTGAATCCGCGTAACGAGGAGACGGCGCAACAAGGCGATATCTAGAACGAGACTGCAATATTGCAAAAAAATCGGGAGGACGGAATGACAATATCTGAACAGACAAAACTCAAGTCGATGCTCTTCGGTGTCGGCCTGATGGCAGCGGCGGCTACGCCAGCGCTGGCGCAAAAAGGCCTCGACGAGCCGTTTCAAGGCGCCTTCAAGGAATCACTCGCCGGCAAGACCGTCGCCTATGTGCCGGTCGCGATGAATTTCGACCTGACCGAAGGCTGGTTCGCGGGTGTCAAGAAGGAACTCGAGCCCTACGGCGTCAAGGTGATCGTACGCGATCCGAACTGGAGCACCAATGCCGGCGCGCAGGCGGTGACGACGCTGATTTCGGAAAAGCCGGCAGCGATGATCATCCATAACCCTGATGTGCAGACCTACGCAAAACTGCTGCAGCGCGCCGAGAACGAAGGCATCTATGTCATCCAGATCAACATGGGCTCGGCCTACCGCAGCTCCGCCTTCGTCGGCGCCAACTGGATCGAAATCGGCGAACGCGACACCGAAGCGGTGGTCAATGCCTGCAAGGGTAAATCGAACAAGATCGCCATCATTCAAGGCGCATTGTCGGCGGCGGCGAGCGCCTACACCCTCAAAGGTGTCGAAAACGTGCTGGCGAAGAATCCGGATATCAAGGTGGTCTCGAGCCAGGCCGCCGACTGGGATGCCGCCAAGGCCAAGGCGATCACGCAGACCGTCTTAAAGCAGAATCCCGATCTCTGCGGCATCGTCGGCTTCTGGGACGGCATGGATATCGGAACAGCGGCGGCGGTGAAGGAAGCCGGCCTCACCGGCAAGGTATTCGTCGCGACCTCCGGCGGCGGCGAGCGGCGCGGCGCGTGCGAACTGGTCAAGTCCGGCGCCTTCGACCTCAATTTGAGTTACGACGTGCCGACGCAAGCCGCGGATCTCGCGGGCGTGATCAAATGGCTGGTCTCCTCCGGCGTCAAGCCGGGATCGGTGAAGGGATCGATGTACACGACGCTGATCCCGATCACCAAGGAGAACGCCGCGAGCGATACGGCGTGCTGGAATCTCAGCGATCTGAAGAAGTAGCCGATTCCTCCTGCGAGATAGGCGGGCGACCATCATGGCATGGCCGCTCGCCTAAAAATAAGTGCACCCGCCGCGAACCCCGATCACCTCCTCCTTCACCCGGACAGCCGATGCAAGACGCACTTCTTCGTTTGCGATACCGCTACTGGCCGGACCATCTTCTCGGCGAAATCCTGTCAAAACGCTGGACCGAGACCGCGATACCGGTGATCGTTCTGCTGATCATCACCATCGCGCTGAGCCGGTCGATTCCCGGCTTTCTTTCGGTCGGCGGCCTCGCCGATACCGGACGGCAGGCCGGCGAGATCGGCTTCGTCGTGCTCGGCATGGCCCTTGTCGTCATCGTCGGCGGCATCGACCTCTCGGTGGGATCGATGTTCGCGCTGTGCGACTTCTGCGCATTGTGCCTGCTCAACGTGTTCGACTGGCCGGTACCGGCGGTGATCGTCGCGACGCTTCTGTGCGGCGCGGCGCTCGGCGCCATCAACGGCCTGTTGATCGGATATCTGCGGCTGCGCGCCTTCATCACGACGCTGATCACGCTGATCATCTACCGCTCGGCCTACGACCTTCTGCTGTTCGACTACTCGAACAAGATCGCCGCCGCCTTCCCCGACATCCCCTCCTGGAATTTTCTGGGCGGCGGCGGGATTTTTGGCGTGCCCAGCGTCGTGCTGGTCTATGTCGCGGTCGCGATCTTCGGGCATATCTTCCTGACACGTCTACGGCCGGGATGGCATGTCACCGCGATCGGCGGCTCCCGCCGCTCGGCTTACAATTCCGGCATTCCGGTGCGGCGCACGATCGCGCTGTGCTACACCGCAAGCGGCGTCTTGACCGCGATCGGCGCGCTGTTTTTTGCAGCCCGGCTCGGCACCGTCGGCGGCGACGTCGGGGTCGGACTGGAAGTCACGGTGTTGACGGCGACCGTGCTCGGCGGCATCAGCCTCGGCGGCGGCAAGGGGTCGGTGGCAAAGGCGCTCGCCGGCACGCTGATCGTTTTGTTCGTCATCAACGGCCTGACCACGCTGTCGGTCAGCGGCGGCGTCAATCGCATGATCCTGGCCGGCGTCCTGCTCGTCGCCGCCACCATCGATATTCGCTGGCTGAAGAACCGCACCCGCATCATCAGCAAGGTCTATGTCAGCCCTACCTACCACGGCCTGGCGCCGGCGGCTTCTACCGAACCCGGCAGCGGGGCGTTCGCGCAGAACGACAAGTTGCGCGACGTGACCTTGATCGGGCTCGGCCGCATCGAGGCGCCGGAAGACGTCATTCTCGATCGCAACGACAATCTCTACGCCGGTTCCCGCCACGGCGACATCATCCGCTTCCGCGCGCCCGATTATCAGGAGATGGAAGTGTTCGCCCATATCGGCGGCCAGCCGCTCGGCATGGCCTTCGATCGCGCGGATAATCTCTATGTCTGCATCGGCGGGATGGGCCTCTATCGCATCACGCCCGATCGCAAGGTCGAGAAGGTGACGGATGAGACCAACCGCAGCCTCTATTCGGTCAACGACGACAGCCGGCTGCGGCTCGCCGACGATCTCGACATCGCCGATGACGGACGTATCTTCTTTTCCGAGGCGACCGTCCGGTACGAGATGCACGAATGGCCGGTCGATGGACTAGAGGCGCGCGGCAACGGGAGAATCATCTGCTACGATCCGAACAATAAGACCACGCGCACCGTGTTGCGCGGGCTGAAATTTCCCAACGGCATTTGCATCGCAAGCGACGGCCAATCGATCCTGTTCGCCGAGACGTTTGGTTGCTCGATCAAGCGCTACTGGTTCGATGGACCCAACACCGGCAAAGTCGAGACCGTGATCGACAATCTGCCCGGCTATCCCGACAACATCAATCTGGCATCCGACGGCAACTATTGGCTCGCCATGGTCGGCATGCGCAGCCCCGCGCTCGATCTTGCCTGGAAGATGCCGGGCTTCCGCTTGCGGATGGGCAAGCGGGTTCCGATCGACGAATGGCTGTTTCCGAACATCAACACCGGCTGCGTCATCAAATTCAACGAGCGCGGCGAAGTGCTGGACTCGCTGTGGGACCTGCGCGGCGTCAATCATCCGATGATCACCTCGATGCGCGAGCATCGCGGTTATCTCTATCTCGGCGGCATCGCCAACAACCGCATCGGCCGCTACAAGCTTGGCGATGCCGACCCGAACTTCATCCAGTACGACCGGCGCTGGGGGAGGAGCAAATGATCTCAGCGCTCAGGGAATTCGCGGACCGGTGGCTTGGACGCGGCGACGCGACCATCACGGTACCGTCGTTCGACGGCGCATTGAAAGCCAATCAGATATTGGAAAAGGCCGAGACGATCGGGCAGCTCGACGCGCCCGAGGATCTCGCGACCGACGGCAAAGCGCTCTACATCGCCGACGGCGCTGCCGTTCGGCGCCTCGATGGCACTGATATGGCCGAGGTCAGGCGGTTCGACCGCCTGATCACCGCGCTGTGTTGCTTGCGGGATGGCAGCCTAGCGGTCGCGCTCGATGGGCGCGAGGTGCAGGTGTTCGCATCGGCATCGGCCTCATCACCCAAGGCGACATTTTTGGATCCCTCGATGAAGGCGATCAACGCGCTTTCGTTTGCGCGAGACGGAACCCTGATCGCCACCGATGGCTCGACCGCGCGCCCGTACGGACAATGGGCGCATGATCTGATGGAGCGGGGCCGCACCGGTCGTGTCCTGGGCCTCGACACGGCAAGCGGCCGCGTCCGCACCATCGCCTCCGGCCTGCAATACGCGTTCGGGGCCTGCGCCGCGGACGACGCGCTCTTCGTTAGCGAAAGCTGGCGCCACCGCGTTGTAGCGATCATGCCCGATGGAAATCAGCGCGCGGTGCTGGACAATCTGCCGGTCTATCCTTCGCGGCTGTCGCCTGCGGCACCTGGCGGCTTTTGGCTCACAGCGTTCACGGCGCGCACCCAGCTTGTCGAATTCGTGCTGCGCGAAAACGCCTACCGTCGCCGCATGATGGCGGAGATCGATCCCGAATACTGGATCGCACCGAAACTGAAATCCGGGCAGTCGTTTCTCGAGCCGATGCAGGGCGCGCATATCAAGACTATGGGCGTGGTAAAGCCATGGGCTCCGCCACGGTCCTACGGCCTTGTCATCAGGCTGAGTGCGAGCGGCGTGCCGCTTTACGCGCTGCATAGCCGGGTCGACGGCGTCAACCACGGCATTGTAGCGGCCGTCGAACTAAATGGAGCACTGTTCGCGCTCGCCAAGGGACCAGGGCGTTTGCTGCGCCTGCCGCTTCCCATGATCGAGGCGGAGCTGCGCGCATGAGCGATGTCATCCTCACGCTTCGCAAGGCGACAAAGCTTTATGCGGGCGTTCCTGCGATCGAGGATGTCGATTTCGAGCTTCGGCGCGGCGAGATTCATGCCCTCGTTGGGGAAAACGGCGCAGGCAAATCGACACTGACAAAGGTGATGGCCGGCGTCGTCACGCTGACTTCCGGCACCATGCAGGTCGACGGCGTTGAGGCCGCGCCCCGAACGCCGCTGGAAGCGCGCCATCTGGGCATCGCCATGGTTTTTCAGGAAAACAGCCTGGTGCCGACCATGACTGTCGCCCAGAACCTGTTTCTGGGCCAGGAGAAATTCTATAACCGCTTGCGCGGCATCTACATCGCTGCGCAGCAATTCCTGCAATCGCTCAATTTCGACGTCACGCCGACCGCAACCGTCGGGCTGCTTGGCGCCGCCAAGAAGCAGATGGTCGAAATCGCCCGTGCCGTGCTGCATGAGGCCAAGGTCATCATCTTCGACGAGCCGACGGCAACGCTGACGCCGGAGGAAAAGAAGTATTTCTTCGACCTGGTGCGCGACCTAAAGCGCCGCGGCGTGTCGATCGTGTTCATCTCGCACGCGCTCGAGGAAGCACTGATCCTTGCCGACCGGATTACCATCCTGCGCGACGGCAAGCATGTCGTGACCGACGACGCACAAAATTTCGACCGCGCCCGCATCGTGCAGGCGATGGTCGGGCGCGATCTGTCGAACACGCTCTATGGCACGCGCAAGACCAGTGTGCGGCCGGCCGGCGAGCGGGTGCTGACCATACAGAACCTCAAGATGGCGCCGATGGTTAAGAACAATTCGCTCTCGGTATTCGCCGGACAGATCACCGGGGTGTTCGGCCTGGTCGGCGCCGGCCGCACCGAGACCTTCAAGATCGTCGCCGGTATTTTGAAGCGGGATTTCTTCCACGGCGGCGAAGTGATCCTGCACGGCAAGCCAGTGCGCTACCGCGTTCCCGCCCCCGCGGTGCGCGCCGGCATCGCCTATGTCACGGAAGACCGCAAGGTCGAGGGTTTCTTCGAGACCATGTCGGTTGCCCGCAACATCTATCTCGGTCTCGTGGCAAAACTTCCGGGCGGCCGCTTCTTCCTGTCACGGCGCGAGGCCGACAAGGTCGGCGGCACCTGGGTCGAGAAGCTCAAGGTGCGTGCGACCGGCAATGACATGAAGGTCGTGGAATTGTCCGGCGGCAACCAGCAGAAGGTCGTGATCGCCAAGTCGCTGGTGCAGGACCCGGACCTGATCATATTCGACGAACCGACGCGGGGCGTCGATGTCGGCGCGATCGTCGAGATCCATGAGCTGATCCAGCGGCTCGCCGACGAAGGCAAGGCGGTGGTGGTGATTTCGTCCTATCTGCCCGAGATCATGGCGCTGTCCGACCGCATCCTGGTGTCGCGGCAAGGCAAGGTAGTCGAGGAATTTTCCGCGCTGGAAGCGACCGAAGAGAAGATCATGTACGCGGCGGTGCACTAGAGCGTTTTCAAGCGAAGTGGAAACCGGTTCGCGTCAAGAAAACGCGTCAAATCAAGAATCCAGAGCCCCGTTTCGATTCGATCGAAACGGAAAAGGCTCTAACCGCAGGCGGAACTACCGGCCGCGAATATCGGTCTGGCAGCCGCGCAGGAATAACGCTGCGCAGCGGCGCGCGCGTGCCTCGATCTCCGCGCGTGATGGCAGCGGCACGCGACCGAACAGCGCGGCCCGGCGCGGCGCGGAGGTGACCATGCCGAGCAGCATACCGGCAGCCTCGTCGACGTCGTCGAGCGCGATCAACCCACGTTTCTGCTGCACCCGCAGCCAATCCGCCAGCGCCGCGCCTGTGGGTGCGATGGCGTTGCTGTAGAACACGCCCGCGAGATCGGAAAACTTGCCGGACTCCTGCAAGATAATGCGTTGCAACGCAATCACTTCTTCGTCCAGCGCAAGGTCCGCACAGACCATCAATGCCGCGCAGAGTGCGGCTTCGATATCGGTGTGATCCCCGGTTTGCAGCTTGACCTCGGTGACGAAGCGGTCGAGGCGGTCGGACACCATGCCTTCGAACAAGGCGGCCTTGTTCGGAATCAGACGATACAACGTCTTGGTGGAAACGCCTGCCAGACGCGCCACCGTCTCCATGCTGGTGGCAGCATAGCCGCTTTCAGCAAATTCGTGGCGCGCCGCCTGGTAGATGAGCTGGCGGGTTTCGTCGTCGGGACGCAGCTGCGGGCGGCCGCGGCAGCGACGGCTTTGGTCGGTGTCGTGGCACGTGTCTTGGGTCGTGTCTTGGGTCGTGTCTTGGGTCGTGTCTTGGGTCGTGTCTTGGGTGGTCTTGATCTCAGCCATGCTTTTACATGATGCCTGTCATTCCATTGACAGTCCCAAGGTAAGCGCTATTTTGGAAAATATCAAGTTTCCTAAATCGGTCGAGACCGAAGGCGCCCAGGAGCACATGTCATGACCCGCCATTCCACCGCATTCGAAGCCGAGCGTCCGGTTCCCGCCGTCGACGCCGTCAAGGACCTGCTGCCGGACAATGTCGCCAAGTCCAGCCCAAGTGAGGCAGCCCCTGCCCCCGCCGCAATCAAAAAGTTAAACTTTCGCAAGATGTTAATGGCTGGTGCGGCGGTCGCCGTGCTGACCGGCGCGGCCTGGTATGGCTGGAACTACTGGACAGTCGGCCAGTATCTGGTCTCGACCGATGACGCTTATGTGAAAGCCGACAACACGACCGTCGCGCCCAAGGTCTCGGGCTACCTCCATGAAGTGCTGGTCGGCGACAACGAGCGGATTAAAACCGGGCAGGTGCTGGCGCGGATCGACGACCGCGATTTCAAGGTGGCACTCGACCAGGCCAAAGCCGATGTCGCCGCCGCGCGGGCCGCGATCGAAAGCAAGCAAGCCCAGCTCGGCGTTCAGCAGGCGGTGATCGACGCCGCCAAGGCAACGATCGACGTCGACAACGCGACGGTGACTTTCGCGGCGCAAGAGAACAAGCGTTACACGGATCTCGCGGCGACGGGCTATGGCAGCGTGCAGAACGCCCAGCAGGCGCAGTCGCGCAACGCCGGCGCGCAAGCCGCGATCCAGCGCGATACCGCCAATCTTGCCTCTGCGCTAAAACAGGTCGACCTGCTCAAGGCCGAGATCGTTCAGGCAAACGCCACGCTTTCGCGCGCTGAAGCCCTGCAGAGCCAGGCCGAACTCAATCTCAGTTACACCACCATCGTCGCGCCGATCGACGGGGTCGTCGGCAACCGCACGCTGCGGGTCGGCCAGTATGTGCAGGCCGGCACACAATTGATGTCGCTGGTGCCGGTTACCGGCGCCTATGTGGTGGCGAACTACAAGGAGACGCAGCTCACCGACGTGCGTCAAGGCCAGGCGGTCGATATCGCCGTCGATATGTTCCCCGGCCAGCTGGTGCACGGCCATGTCGACAGCATCGCGCCGGCCAGCGGCCAGGAATTCGCATTGCTGCCGCCGGATAACGCCACCGGCAATTTTACCAAGGTCGTGCAGCGCATTCCGGTGAAGATCGCGCTCAACCGCGACAATGGCGCTGCGATTGAGCTACGTCCGGGCATGTCGGTGATCCCGACCATCGAGACAAAGTCGCAAGTGCCGCCGCAGGCCCGATCGCAAGCCCACAACCACGGGCCCGTAGCCCGCCCCAAGATATCAAGCGCCTCTTTCGGGGGATAACGCCATGTCCAATCCCGCTTTGTCAGCGATTTCCGTGCCGCTGCCGTCTCCCAGTCAGTCCACGCGCGCGGTCGATCCGAACCGTGCCAGTGTTACCACCTGGATCGCCGTCACCGCTGCCATGATCGGTTCGTTCATGGCGATCCTTAACATTCAAATCACCAATGCCTCGCTGCTCAACATCGAAGGCGGCATCGGCACTGGGGTCGACAACGGCTCGTGGATCTCGACCTCTTACCTGATCGGCGAGATCGTGGTCATACCGCTCACCGACTATCTCAGCCGGGTGTTCTCGTTTCGTCGTTACATGCTCGTGAGTGCGACCCTGTTTGCGGCCTTCTCGGTCGCCTGCGCCTTCACCCACGACCTGCCGTCCATGATCGCGATGCGTGGCTTGCAGGGCTTCGCCGGCGGCGTCTTGATCCCGATGGCATTCACGCTGGTTTTGACAAAACTGCCGAAGCCGCAGCAGCCCGTCGGCCTTGCGATCTTCGCGTTGTCGGTGACCTTTGCGCCGGCGATCGGCCCCACCATCGGCGGCTATCTCACCGAAAACTACGGCTGGCAGACCATTTTCTACGTCAATGTGGTGCCGACCATCGTGATGGTCAGCGCGCTCTATCTGACGCTGGAGAAGCAGCCGACGCAGCTCAAGCTGCTAAAGGAAGGCGATTGGCTCGGCATCTTCACGATGGCGGTCGGATTGTCGGCGCTGCAGACCGTGCTCGAAGAAGGCAACAAGGATGACTGGTTCTCTTCTCCCTTCATCCAGCGTCTCGCAGTGCTCGCGCTGGTGAGCCTGTCGCTGTTCATCTGGATTGAATTCACGACCGCAAAGCCGCTGATCCGGTTGCGGTTGCTTAAGCAGCGCAATTTTGGCTTCGGCACCATCGCAACGACATTATTGGGGTTCGCGCTATTTGGATCGGTTTATATTCTGCCCGCCTATCTCGGCCAGGCGCAGGGTTACAATGCCGAGCAGATCGGCGCGGTGCTGGCGTGGACCGGCCTACCGCAACTGCTGCTGATTCCGCTGGTGCCGAAATTGATGCAACGCTTCGATACGCGCTACATCGCCGTCACCGGGCTGCTGATCTTCGCCTATAGCTGCTTCATGAACACCGAAATGTCGCTCGACTATGCCGGCGATCAGCTCTGGATCCCGAATATCGTGCGCGCGATCGGTCAGGCCATGGTGCTGACCCCGCTGACCTCGGTGGCAACGGGCAATATCGCCCCGCAAGATGCAGCCGCCGCATCAGGCATCAGCAACATGCTTCGCAATCTCGGTGGCGCGATCGGCACCGCCGTGCTCGCTACTGTCATCACCAAGCGCGAGCAGTTCCACTCCAACATCATCGGCCAGTCGGTCACGCTCGGCCGCGAGGAAGTACGCGCCCGTATCGCGCAAATGACGGACTTCTTCATCAGCCACGGCGTGCCGGATCCGGCGGCAGCCCGGCAGCAGGCGATCATTGCGCTCGGCAAGGCGGTCAAGCAACAGGCGCTGGTGATGGGTTTCAGCGACACGTTTGCGTTGATCGGTGTCGTGCTGGTGCTGGCCGCGATCGCCGTCGCCTTCACGCGCAAGGTCAAGGGAAGCGCGGCCGGCGCGCATTAAATCCCTAACCTGAACCAGGGCTCGCGCCCTGGTTCAGGTCCCGACGCGAAGGGTTGCGCGCTGCTTGCGAAGATAGGCAATCACGGAAAGCGCGGTGATGCGGCCGGTCTTTGGATTTTCCGACGGGATGTTTTCGATCGACATCGAAAAGCGGGCAGAATCGGATTCCACCTCGACGCGATGAATGTTGCGCGTCACGGTGGGATCGGCCCAAATCTCCAGTCGCGTTCGGTCCGGACCTATTCCGGCCAGCGATAGAGCGACCGCGACATTCAGATTGGCCGGGAACCCCTTTGCTGCCTCCCGCGCGGTGCCTTCGAATATTTTGAGCGGTTCGGTAATGCGTTCAATGTCGATGTTGTTGTCGACGATATAAGGCGCGCCGGCGAGCCCCTGGACCGGCTTTCGCGTCACCATGCGGACCGAATGGATTTTTCCGATCGCGGCCGCAGTGACGGCGTCGAGCCCGATCAAGGCGCCGGTCGGCACCACGATCTGGCCGCCATATTGTTTGGCGAGTTCGATCAGGTCCTCGTTTTCGAGCAGCGCGCCGGCACTGAGAACGATCGCTGTTTTGCCGCGCGTCACGAATGGCGTAACAATCGACCGGATGAGCTTGGCCGGCGCGCATTCGATGACGATGTCGGCGACATCGGCGAGCTTTTCGATCGGCAACACCGCGGGCGCCGTTGCCAAAGTGTCAACGAAGCTCCGGTGCTTTTCCGGGTTCTGCGCCGACACGGCGGCGAGAACCATCCCGTCGATCCCCTGGTCCAGCGCCTCGGCGACCTTCTTCCCGATCGGGCCGAGGCCTGCAATCGCAACGCGCAAGTCGGTTGGTCGTGAATTCGGCATTCGTCGGCTCTCGGTTTTTGCCTCGCAATCGCTCAACGGATGCCTATCATCTCCGCTTGCAAAGGGGCAGCGCTTTCGATTATGTCTATACATGTTATATGTCTAGACATGATGGTAGCCGAGCGGGCTTGGCCGACATGAACGATGCAGTGCTCGCGTTTGACGCCATCCGGCAGGAGTTCCCGACCCCGGGCGCCGACGCCGTCATCCGCGTCATCGACGGCATCAGCTTCGAGGTCGCAAGCGGCAAATTCGTCGCGGTGATCGGGCCCTCGGGCTGCGGCAAGAGCACGCTATTGCAGATGGCCGCCGGCCTGTTGATGCCGACCCGCGGCGGCGTGCGCCATCGCGGCCGCGCCATCAAGGACGTCAACCGCGAGGTCGGCTTTGTGCCGCAGCAGGCGCAATTGTTTCCGTGGAAGACGCTGGCGGAAAATGTCGAACTGCCGCTTTTGCTGCGCGGCGTCGCGAGCGCGGAGCGCAAGCAGCGCGTCACTGCTGCGCTCGAGGCCGTCGGCCTGACTGGTTTCGAGCAGTATTATCCCGGCCAATTGTCCGGCGGCATGCAGAAGCGCGGCTCGATCGCCCGCACACTCGTGTACCGGCCCGACGTGATCCTGATGGACGAACCATTCGGCGCGCTCGACGCGCAAACACGGATGGTGATGCAGGACGATTTGCAAATGCTGTCGCGCGACGCCGGCGCCACTATCCTGTTCATCACCCACGACATCACCGAAGCCGTGCTGCTCGCGGACCGTGTCGTGATCATGAGCCAGCGCCCTTCCCGGCTTCTGGCCAACATCGCGATCGATCTGCCGCGGCCGCGCGATGTGTTCGAGCCGTTTCGCAATCCCGGATTTGAAGCGGCCTATGAGGCGGTGTGGTCGGTGTTCCGGTCGCAAATCGATATCCCGCAGCGATCGCACTGAGGAGGCGCGCACGATGAACGACATCGCCGCCACCGCCAGCCCGCCCAAACCCGCCGAGGTTTTGCCAGCCAAACGGCGCTCGTGGCTGGGTAAAGCCGCGCAACGTTTGGTGCTGCTGCTGCCGGGGATCGCGATCCTCGTGTTCTGGCAATGGGCCGCCGGCCGGCTGATCAAGGAAATCTATGTCAGCAAGCCGAGTGCGGTGGCGGTGCGGCTCTATGAAGTCTTTAGCTCGGGCGAGATTTATCCGCATCTGTGGACCACCGGCCAGGAGCTCGTGCTCGGCTACGTCATCGGCGTCAGCGGCGGAATTTTGGCCGGCTATGCGCTCGGCCGCTCTCCGCGGCTCGCCAGTATCTTCGAGCCTTATGTGATGGCGTTTTACGGCGTGCCGAAGATCGCGCTGGCGCCGCTCTTCATCATCTGGTTCGGCATCGGCATCTGGTCGAAGGTCGCGCTCGCCTCGATCATGGTTTTCTTCCTGGTGTTCTATAACGTCTATTCCGGGGTCCGCGCGGTTGATCGCGAACTGGTCAATTTGACATTGGTGATGGGCGCGAACCAGCGCCAGCTCACCTACCACGTCTATCTTCCCGCAGCCGCGCCTTACGTCATGCTCGGTATGCGCATGGCGGTGCCTTATAGCGTGATTGGCGTGATCGTCGGCGAGTTCACCTCTTCCACCCAAGGCCTCGGCCTCTTCATCCACGAAGCGTCTTCGACCTATGATCCGGCCGGCGTGTTCTCCGGCATCGTCATCCTGCTCGCCTTTGTCGTCGTCGCCAATGTTCTGGCGGGACGGCTGGAGCGAAGGTTTCTTCGCTGGAAGACACCTCTCGCGCAGGCGCCGAGCGATATCTGAAAACAGGAGCGACCATGCATTCGATGAGGGCCCTGACGCGAGCACTGGCGCTTGCAGCGACATTATCGTTGCTGCCAACAATAGCGTCGGCGCAGCAGACCGTACGCATCGCGCAAGGCGTTGCGTCGCTGAGTTTCCTCCCGGTGTGGGGAGCCCGCGCGCTGAACAGTTTTGCCACCGAAGGATTGAACGCAACGGTGCTGCTTTCGCCTGGCGGCGATCCGACGGCACTCGCGGCGCTAGACTCCGGCGACGCCGATCTCGCCGCAGTCGGAACGGAGACGGCGCTGCGCGCCGTGGCCAAAGACCAGCCGTTCGAAATCGTCTACAATCTGATGTCGAAGGTGACGGCCGAAATGGTGGTCGCGCCTTCCTTCCTGGAAAAAACCGGCGTGAAACCTGGCGATCCCCTCGCGAAGCGGATCGCCGCCCTGAAAGACGCGACGATCGGCGTCGCCGCGGTCGGTGGCACCCAGGAAACCGCGGCCCGCTGGCTTGCGGCGAAAGGCGGCCTCAACCCGAAGACCGATATCAAGATCGCGCAAGTGGGTGGCCCGGTCGCGCTGCAGGCGGCGCTCGAGAACAAGCGCATCGATGCCTTCGTGCTATCGCCGCCGGAAGGTTACCTCGCGACCAAATCAGGCGCCGGCACGATCCTGATTTCGCTGGGCGACGAGTTTCCGCTGCTCGCCAATCAGCCTTTTCTGGTGCTGGTCGCCAAGAAGCCGATCGACGACAAGGCGTCGGAACTGATCGTCAAGACCGCGCGCGCGATGCAGGCGGCCAGCGCCGCGATGGTCGCGGATCCCGAAGCGGCCGCACAGGCGATCCAGAAGCAATTTTTTGCCAAAGCCGATGCCGCCGCCATCGTCGCCGCGGTCAAGGCGATGAGCAGTGGCGTCGCCGGCGGCGGCACGCTCGACGTACAGGCCATGCAAAACCAGTTGGTGTTTTCGAAGGAGGTCGGCACCAATTTCGGAAAGGATTTCGATGCGGCTACGTCGCAGAACGAGGTCTGGACCAACAGTTTCGTCGAGCGCGCCGCCAAGAAATAGGCGACGCAACTTGAAAATCCTTCACCCGGTCGGCGTGAACCGCGCGATCAGATCATAGAGGTGTCCGGGATGGGTGAGCCGCACCGCCGTGATCGGCTCGCCATTGCGCCATGTCCGCCGCTCGATGACGAGACACGCCGCGCCCTCCTCGATCTTCAGATCCTCGGCGGCGGCCTTGTCGGCGTTGCATGCCGTGATGCGGTGCTCGGCTTCGGTCCAGGGCACATGACCGACCAGCCAGGTGTTGGGCGGGGTCGTTGAGAAATCTTCCCGCAGCGCCTCCGGCACCGCCTGCAGATTGATCAGCCGATCCTCGATCGCGAACGGTTGGCCTTCCGCCTCATGCAGGCAGCGCACCGCCAGCACCTGGGCGCGGGCGCCGACGGCGAGCCGGTCCTTGTCGCGGCTTGAGGCGACGCGCTTGCGAAGATCAATTAGGCGATATGCATAACGCTCGCCACGTTTTTCGACCTCACCCTTGAGGTCAGGAATTTGGAGGATCGCCGATTGTACCCGCGGCCGCGAGACAAAACTGCCGGCCCGGCGGCGGCGCACCACCAGCCCCGCCTCGGCGAGCGCCGAAATGACCTTGTTCACGGTCATGCGCGAACAGGAATAGGTTTGCATCAATTCGTGTTCGAACGGCACACGATGCCCCGGCGGCCAGTCGCCGGACGTGATCCTGGCTTCGATATCGCCGCGAATGCGCTGGTACAGCGCCTTTATCGTACCGTCTGCGCCAGGCTTTGGTTTCGCGGTCATGCGACAAGCAACCCCTCGATCACCGCGCGGAAGCGCGTCGCGACCGCCTCGCGATGGTGATGCCGGCCGTTCGTCACCACCTTGCGGCCGCGCGCCCAGACGCAATCGACCGGCGAGCGATTAGCCGCAAAAATCCAGCTGTCGATGATCGCATCGCCCGAGCGCCCGGCCAGCGCGATGTTTTTCGCATCGAGGCTGACGATATCGGCGAAGGCGCCTTCAGTGAGCCCCGTCTTGGTCACGCCCAGCGCCTGCGATCCGCCGCGCAACGCGCCGTCGAACAACGCGCGACCGGTCGAGGTAATGTCGCCTGAGGCCAGTACGTTTCGAGCCCTTAAGCTCAGGCGTTGCGAATATTCGAGCTGTCGCAATTCGTCCGCGAGGCCGATCAGCACGTTGGAATCCGAACCGACGCCGAACACTCCGCCCCGATGGATGAATTCCGGCGCGTTGAATGTTCCGTCGCCGAGGTTGGCTTCGGTCACCGGGCACAGCCCTGCCACCGCGCCACTGCCCACGACGGCGCCGATTTCCGCTGATGTCGCATGGGTAGCGTGAACGAGGCACCAGCTGATATCGACGGGTGCATGATCGAGCAGCCATTGCAGCGGCCGCTGCCCGCTCCAGGCGATGCATTCGTCGACTTCCCTTGTCTGCTCGGCGATGTGAATATGGATCGGGCCTTCGCCGGCGAGCGTGACCACCGCCCCGAGTTCCTCGGGCGTCACGGCACGCAGCGAATGGGGCGCGACGCCAACGATCGCGCCGGGCAGCCCCGCCACGGCGCGGCGGCTCGCCTCGACCAGGCGCGAAAATCCGTCGATGCTGTTGACAAAACGGTGCTGCGCGGGGTCGGGAGCGCGGCCGCCAAATCCGGCATGCGCATAAAACACCGGCAACAATGTTAGCCCGATGCCGGTCGCTTGCGCGGCCGCGGCGATCCGCTCGGCCAGCTCGCCCGGATTGCCGTACGGCGCGCCGGAAATATCGTGGTGGATGTAATGAAACTCCCCGACGCGGGTAAATCCCGCCTCCAACATCTCGACATAGGCCTGCGTGGCGACCGCCTCGATATCGTCGGCCGTCATGCGTCCGACGAAGCGGTACATCACCTCCCGCCAGGTCCAGAAACTATCCGATGATGTTCCCCTGATCTCGGCGAGACCGGCCATGCCGCGCTGAAACGCGTGGCTGTGCAGATTGCAAATGCTGGGAAGTCCGATCCGATGCTGTTCATCACCGGGCTCCGCCGTGCTGCCGCTCACCACGCTCGCGATACGGCCGCCATCCATGGCAATCCTGACGTCGCGTGCCCAACCATGCGGCAACAAGGCTTCGTCAAAAAACAATCCCGCCACACTTTATCTCCGCAACCCAGCGAATCTCTGGACAGGCCCAGCACGATCTAATATGTATAGACAAATAAGCGAAATGCCAAGCGCGCAAACGTCAGCAACGGGCCTGCGGAGTCCATGACAGCAGTCGATCACATCTGGCACGGATGTCGTCTTGCAACGCTTTCGCCGTCCCACCAAGGCCTCGGTGCGGTCGAGGATGGCGTGATCGCGGCGACCGACGGCCGCATCGTCTATGCCGGCCCAGCCGCCGACGCGCCATCCGCGCTCGACGCAAAACAACGAACCAATTGTGACGGCCGCTGGATCACGCCGGGGCTGATCGATTGTCATACGCACCTGGTGTATGGCGGCAATCGCGCCCAGGAATTCGAGCAGCGGCTCGCGGGCGCGAGCTATGAAGAAATCGCGCGCGCCGGCGGCGGCATCGTCTCGACGGTGAAGGCGACGCGGCACGCGAGCGCCGAGCAATTGGTCGCCGCTGCACTGCCGCGGCTTGACGCGCTGATCGCCGAGGGCGTCACGTCAATCGAGATCAAATCGGGCTACGGCCTCGAACTCGACACCGAACGCCGCCAGCTGCAGGCCGCGCGGCGGCTCGGTAACGAGCGCGCCGTGTCGGTTCGAACGAGCTTTCTCGGCGCCCACACGGTGCCGCCCGAGATGAAAGGCAACAGCACCGGTTATATCGACGCGATCTGCGAAACGATGCTGCCAGAGATCGCTGCCGAAGGCCTCGCCGATGCGGTCGACGCCTTCTGCGAAGGCATTGCCTTCTCGCCGGATGAAACTGCGCGCGTGTTTGCGAAAGCCCGCGCGCTCGGCCTGCCGGTTCGCCTTCACGCCGACCAGCTTTCGAACCTTCACGGCGCCGCGCTCGCCGCGCGCTTTGGCGCGCTGTCGGCGGATCATCTCGAATATGCCGATGATGAAGGCATCGCGGCGATGGGCCAGGCCGGCACCGTCGCCGTGGTGCTGCCCGGCGCGTTCTATTTTATCCGGGAGCGGCAAGTGCCGCCGATCGATGCGATGCGCCGCCACCAGGTGCCAATAGCGCTCGGCACTGACTCCAACCCCGGCTCTTCGCCGCTGACCTCGCTACTTCTAGCGATGAACATGGGCGCGACGCTGTTTCGCCTCACCGTCGACGAATGCATCGCCGCCGTCACGCGGGAGGCGGCGCGCGCGCTGGGGCTATTCGCGGACGCGGGAAGCCTCGAGCGCGGAAAATACTGCGATCTCGCGATCTGGGATATCGAACGGCCCGCTGAACTCGTCTACCGGATGGGTTTTAACCCCCTCCACGCCCGCGTCTGGCATGGCAAGGAACAGACATCATGACCCGCATCGACAATGCCCGCGTCATCCGCGCCCCACGCGGCAACCAGCTTTCCGCCAAATCCTGGTTGACGGAAGCGCCGATGCGCATGCTGATGAACAATCTCGATCCCGACGTCGCCGAAAAGCCGAACGAACTCGTGGTCTATGGCGGCATCGGCCGCGCCGCG
>DATBYN010000194.1:0-12422 GCA_036513695.1 Bradyrhizobium sp.
GTTAAGAAGATCGTGGTCGAACACCTTGGTGTTGAACCCGAAAAAGTGGTCGACAACGCAAGCTTCATTGATGACCTCGGCGCCGACAGTCTCGATACGGTCGAGCTCGTGATGGCGTTTGAAGAAGAATTTGGTTGCGAAATTCCAGACGATGCTGCGGAGACGATTTTAACCGTCGGCGACGCCACAAAATTTCTCGAGAAGAACGCTAAAAGCTGACGCCCCCGCGCGGTAATGACGAAGCCGGAGGGGCCGTGGTCGTGCGGTCCACCGGTTTCTTATTGTGGGCCGCGGCCAGCGGGCTGGAGTGGTGGATATGAGGCGGGTCGTCGTCACAGGCCTCGGCATGGTTTCGCCACTTGGCTGTGGCGTCGAACCGACCTGGAACCGCATCCTCAATGGCGAGAGCGGCGCCAGGAAGATCGATACGTTCGACGTCTCCGATCTGACCAGCCGGATCGCCTGCCTCGTTCCGCGCGGCGACGGCTCTGGCGGCAGCTTCAATCCCGACCAGTGGATGGAGCCGAAGGATCAGCGCAAGGTCGACGATTTCATCATTTTCGCGATGTGTGCGGCGAAGCAGGCGCTCGATGACGCGAATTGGCACCCCTCCAGCGAAGAGGACTGTTGCGCGACCGGCACCATGATCGGCTCGGGAATCGGCGGGCTGTCCGGCATTGCCGACACCGCGCTGCTCTTGAAAGAACGCGGTCCGCGCAAGGTCTCCCCGTTCTTCATTCCCGGGCGTCTGATCAATCTTGCTTCGGGTTATGTGTCGATCGAGCACGGCCTCAAGGGTCCCAACCACGCCGTGGTGACCGCGTGTTCGACCGGCGCACACGCGATCGGCGATGCGAGCCGGCTGATTGCGCTCGGCGATGCCGACGTGATGGTGGCGGGCGGAACGGAATCCCCGATTTGCCGATTGGCGATGGCGGGATTTTGCGCGTCGCGCGCGTTGTCGACCGGCTTCAACGAGACCCCGGAAAAAGCCTCGCGTCCGTACGATCGGGACCGTGACGGCTTCGTCATGGGGGAAGGCGCAGGCGTCGTGGTGCTCGAGGAGTACCAGCACGCCAAAGCCCGCGGCGCCAAGATCTATGCGGAGGTGATCGGCTACGGCCTGTCCGGCGATGCCTATCATATCACCTCGCCGTCGCCGGACGGCGACGGCGCATTCCGCAGCATGAGCGCCGCGCTGAAGCGCGCAGGGCTCACTACGTCCGATATCGACTACATCAATGCGCACGGAACATCGACGCAGGTCGGCGACGAGATCGAGCTCGGTGCGGTAGAGCGGCTGTTGGGCAACGCCGCTTCCAGGGTGTCGATGTCGTCGACCAAATCCTCAACCGGACATCTGCTTGGCGCCGCCGGCGCGGTCGAGGCGATTTTCTCGATCCTGGCGATTCGCGACAACGTCGCCCCGCCGACCATCAATCTCGAGCATCCATCGGTCGAAACGGCGATCGATCTTGTGCCGCAAACGGCACGCAAACGTGAGATCAACGTCGTGCTATCAAATTCCTTCGGTTTCGGAGGCACAAACGCATCCGTGATCATTCAGCGCGTGGCCAACTAACGCGGCCCAAACAAGAAGACTCCACCGTTTCGCCGTATTCGGTGATAAATCCTGGATTTGGGCGTAAACTACCGGTTACGGAGAGAATGTCGCGTGGCCACGATTGAACCGACAGGAATTTAGGTTGCATCGATGAGTGAGAGGCCGCCCATTTCACCACGCAGCCCGCGCGCCGCGCTGGAGCCCGAACAGGTCCCGCCGCCACCAAAACGGTCGGAGCGCGCCCGCAATCCCTTCGTCGTGGTCGGCAATGCCATCATTACCCTTTTGCTGGTGTCGATGATCGGCGCCGGTGCGGCATATTACTACGGCAGGCAGAAGATCGAGGCGCCGGGGCCGTTGCAGGAGGACAAGGTCGTCAACATTCCGGCGCGGGCGGGCATGACCGATATTGCCGATACCCTGCAGCGTGAAGGCGTGATCGACAATAATCGCTGGGCGTTCATCGGAGCCGTGTTCGCGCTGAAGGCGCGCTCCGAACTCAAGCCCGGCGAATATGCGTTTCAAAAGAACGCCAGTCTGCGCGACGTGATCGGCACCATCGTCGAAGGCAAGGTGGTCCAGCACGCGGTCACGATTCCCGAAGGCCTGACCTCGGAGCAGATCGTGGCCCGGTTGTCCGACAACGACATTTTTTCAGGTTCGGTGAAGGAAATCCCGCGCGAGGGCACGATGCTGCCGGAAACCTACAAGTTCCCGCGCGGCACCACGCGCGACCAGGTGATTGCGCGGATGCAGCAGGCGCAGAAGCGCGTGCTGGCGGAAATCTGGGAACGCCGCAGTCCGGACCTTCCGATCAAGACGCCGGAGCAATTGGTGACTTTGGCCTCAATCGTCGAGAAGGAAACCGGCAAGGCGGACGAGCGCAGCCGGGTCGCCGCGGTGTTCGTCAATCGGCTGCGGCAAAAGATCAAGCTGCAGTCGGATCCCACCATCATCTACGGGTTGGTCGGCGGCAAGGGAACGCTGGGGCGGCCGATCAAGCGGTCCGAGATCCAGCAGCCGTCACCCTACAACACTTATGTGGTCGACGGGCTGCCGCCCGGGCCGATCGCCAATCCCGGACGGGCCTCGCTGGAAGCGGCCGCCAGCCCGGCGCGCACCCGTGATCTGTTCTTTGTCGCCGATGGCACCGGTGGCCACGCCTTTAGCGACACTTACGACCAGCATCAGAAGAACGTCGCCAAGCTGCGCACGATCGAAAAACAAATTCAGAACGACACTGTCGAACCTGCCGACGATCCGCCGCCGGCCGCGGCGGCGGCGCCGGCTGACGCCAACCCGACAGCGGCGACGACCGCGAAACCGGCGGCGCCGAAGCGGCCCGCGCGCAGCCCCGCGGCCCCCCGGCAAGGTGCGGCGCAATCGACGGTGGCACCTCCAGTGGTCCAGCAATAGCGCCGGCAAGCGGCTGTCAACCAGTGATTTTGCGCGCATCTGTTCGCAAAACCGTTATCCACTTTTAGGGAATAGGCGCTAAAGTCGCTCAGGTCGTTTCCTTGCGAATCTCAAAGCTTTGCGAACCTCAAAGTTTTAACTGTCGGAGAAATTCACGCGATGGCGCTGTCGAGCATGACCGGTTTTGCCCGAAGCCATGGCGCCAGCGGACCGTACGCGTTCGAGTGGGAATTGAAGTCGGTCAACGCCAAAGGGTTTGATCTGCGCATGCGGCTGCCGCCGGGATGGGACGAGCTCGAGGCGCTGGCCAAGAAGCGTGCCGGCGAGATGCTGTCGCGGGGCACGGTCTACGCCAATTTGAACGTGAAGCGCGCTAACGCCGCAGCGACGGTCCGCATCAACGAAGAGGTGCTGAACTCGATCGTGAAGGTCGCCGGCCAGCTCGCCGGCAAGATCGACGCGGTGGCGCCGAGCATCGACGGACTGCTGTCGATCAAAGGCGTCATCGAGGTGGTCGAGCCGGAGAGCAGTGAGGAGGAAGACAAGGCGGCGAAGGCCGCCGCCGCCGCAGCCTTCGAAGAGGCGCTGCAGAACCTCGTCGCGATGCGACGGCGCGAGGGTATGACGCTTGGGCAAATTCTGATCCAGCGAATGGACGAGATCGAGCGCCTGGCGAAGAAGGCGGAGGCCGCCCCGGGCCGCAAGCCCGAGGCGATCAAGGCGCGGCTTGCCGAGCAGGTCGCCGCCTTGCTGGAGACCTCCGATCGCTTCGATCCCGACCGCCTCAATCAGGAAGCGCTGCTGATCGCGGCAAAGGCCGATATACGCGAAGAACTCGACCGCATCGCGTCGCACATCTCGCAGGCCCGCGAGATGATCGGCAAGGGCGGACCGATCGGGCGTCGGCTCGATTTCCTGGCGCAGGAGTTCAACCGCGAGGTCAATACCTGCTGCTCCAAGTCGAACGATCTCGAATTGACCAATACCGGCTTGGAGATGAAGAACGTGGTCGAGCAATTCCGCGAGCAGGTTCAGAATCTGGAGTAAGGCATGGCGGCTGGAAGCCACGGCTTCGACGGGATCGAGCGGCGTGGACTGATGTTCGTGCTGTCGTCGCCGTCGGGCGCGGGAAAGACCACGCTGTCGCGCATGCTGGTGGCGGAGACGCCGGCGCTGCAAATGTCGGTGTCGGCGACGACGCGGCCAAAACGGCCTGGCGAGACCGAGGGCAGGGACTATTACTTCGTCGACCAGGCCCGGTTTGACGCGATGGTCGCGGGTGGCGAGCTACTGGAATGGGCCAACGTGTTCGATAATCGCTATGGCACGCCGCGCGCGCCGGTCGAGGCCGCGCTCGCGGCAGGCAAGGACGTGCTGTTCGATATCGACTGGCAGGGCACCCAGCAACTGCGCAGCCGATCGCCCAACGACGTCGTCAGCGTGTTCATCCTGCCACCGTCGGTGACCGCGCTCGAACAGCGTCTGCACACCCGTGCACAGGATTCCGATGAAGTGATTCGCGGCCGCATGCGGAAGGCCGGCGACGAAATGAGCCATTTCGATGCCTACGACTATATCATCGTCAACGACAATATCGGGATCGCCTTCGAGGCGGTCAAATCGATCCTGCGCGCCGAGCAGCTCAAGCGTGAGCGGCAAGTCGGGCTTTCGGGATTCGTGCGCGAGCTGCAGCGGCAATTGGAAAAATAGACCCTCAGCGTGGGGGGCGCCGCGACAGTTGCGCAAAAAACTCCGTAATCCTCTCGTCCCGGTCGTCGGCGTCATAGACGGCGCGAGAAAAATCCGGACGGCGCGCGTCAACCTGGACCTGTGCTGCCCGTCGCGGGCTGAACTTGAAAACGACGCTTCCGATAATGCCCGCGATCGCCAGCGCTCCCATCAACGCGGCCAATTGCATCGGCATCGAATAAGCTAAAGCCTGCGATGACAGGTTAGCCGTCGCGACTTGGGCGACGGTGGGGGAAGGCGGCTGGGTGGGCGCGGTCGAATTTTCGTCGCTAGCGGGATCGGATTTGTCTGGAGCTGGGATGACCTGCGAAATTGGCTCTGACCCATCGGGCCAACGCGAAGCGACGATCGATCGCTGCGTCTGCGCGGCTGGCGCGCCGTTCTCCCAGATCGCGGTATTCGCGGGCATCGCCGGCGCGGGCGCATTGCTTTGGTTCGGTTGCTCGAGCGTTGACTGCGCGGGCAGCTCGGCGCGAGCGTTGGCGACCGAAGGCTGCATCGCTGGTTCTGCCGTTTGCAGATCCGGCTGCGACTCCGGCGTCGCGGCTGGCGACGAATTCGGCGAGGCCGTTCGCGAAAGCTTGCCGCGCTCCTCCCCGAGATACCAGCAGTGACGCTTGGTGGGATGATCGATGTAATAGTACCAGTGGCCGCCCTGCGGCGTGTGCGCCTTCGGACCGGCAAGGCACTCCTCGGCCGCACGCGCCGTGCTGCATGACATTGTTGCGAGAGCGGCGGCAGCGAGGAAGCTCGCGAACACAGCTGACAAGAATTTCGTGTTACGCTTGAACATGGGCGTCTCCGGTGATGCTACGAGGCACCGCGCACCGCAAATTTCCGCGAAAATCTGGGTCGCAATGCGCCGCAATTCCGGACAGCATGAGGCTTAATTCGGGCTGGCTTTGCGGCCGCGAGGCCCACTAAAGCGTTTTCAAGCGAAGTGGAAACCGGTTCGCGTCAAGAAAACGCGTCAAATCAAGAATCTAGCCGGTAAAACAATAATGGTTGGCGTTACTGCTTTGACGCGGTCCAGCGCCCGACACATCCGTCGGACCGCTTGAAACTTCCGGAGCCGCTGCGGCCGGAGACATGGCCGGAACTGATGACGGTGACGCCGTTGTAATTGCCGACGGAGCTGGTGGCCCCGCCCGGGCTGATGCTTCCGCTGAGGCCTTCGCCGATGATCTTGCTGCTGCTCACGACGACCGCTGTCGTGCTGCTGCCGGAACAGGTCGTGCCGACGGAAACGACGACCCACGCACCGTCGAAATTGCCGCCCCCGCCACCCCCGCCACCGCCGCCGCTTCGTCGTGAGGTGGATCGTCGCGGCTCGTCCGCCTCGGGCTTGCTTCGCCGGGCCGGCCGCTCGGGTTCAACCGATCGCGAACCGGACAGCGATTTTTCGTCATTGCCGATGCTGCCGCCGGCGCTGCCCGATTGCGCCAGCGCCGTGCCCTGGCCGACCATGACGGCGAGCGAGGCAGCGAGAAAAGTGATCTTACTGCGATGTCGAATGGCGTTTTGCATGGATAACCGGTTTCCAATGACTGGAGTTTTAAATTCAGCGGCCGGAGCCGTCGGCACAGACGGCTCCGATAATGCGGCAAGAGTTGCCAGTTCTGCCGCATTCGTCAAGCGCGGCATCCTTGGCCTTTTGCACGCTGTCACGCTGAACCAGCGACCAGGATTTTCCTGAAAATGCGAAAGCCCCGCAACTCCTTCCGTAGAAGCTCAGTTCGATGGCGCATTTGCTGGCTCCGCATTTGGCGCGCGCATCCTCGACGGCCGCCTTGCGCGATGCGTGATTCCAGGAAATCCCCCATTTGTCGTTGTCCGGGCCGTAGACGATCGATCCCCACGGCTTCAGATCGTCCATGCTTCGCAGCCGCATCAGCACCCCCTCGGTTGCTTCGCCGGTCGGTGCCATGCTGGTTTTTTCCTGAAACTTGCTGATCGCGAGCTTCATGCCGTCCTTGCCGTCCGGCATCTCCGGATCGAAATTGTGCGCGTAGAGGCGCTCGCTCAATTCCCGCAGCAGCGCGGCATCCTTGATCGGCACAAAGTCGGGGTCGGGGCGCAGCGGATCGGCGGGCCCCGGTGGCTGCGACGGCGCGGTCGCAACCCGTGGTCCCGTCGGCGCTGTCGGGGCCGTGAAATAAAACGAGCCGTCGATCGGCGACGACGACACCCAGGGCTGTTGCGCGCCGGCGGTCTCTCGTTTCACGGCGAGGCCGACCTGGTTGAAGGTTTGGAAGATGTCGAGCCCTGCCTGCCGGATGGTCATTGCCAAGGCCTTGGTATAGGGGCTGTGGCCGTCGCTGCCGTCCTGGGCGACGCTGCCGGGCTGCGTCGCATAGGAGATCAGCGTGCCTTCCGGCGCCCGCATCTGGGCAAGACCGCCATCGGACGAGCGCAAGCCGCGGGCGCCAAACGGATTGTTGCGGCAGGCGTCGAGGATCACGAGGTTGAGCCGCGTGCCGGAGCCCTGCATCTGGCGCAGCACGAGGTTGATGTCCACCATCTGGAAATCGACGTCGGCCTCGCGCGTCGGATTGGCATTGACCGGCACCAGATAGTTCGAGCCAGAGACCTGGACGCCGTGGCCGGCATAGTAAAACAGCGCGACGTCGGCGCCCTGAATTTGCCGCCCGAAGTCCTGGATGGCCTTGTCCAGTGCCGACTTGTCGAGATCGAGCTGGGCGCGGCCGCCGATCAGGGTAAAGCCGAGGCCGCCCAGCGTGTCGGCCATCAGCATTGCATCGTTGCGGGGATTGTCGAGCCGGGTGACGTTTTGATAGGCGGAATTGCCGACGATGAGCGCGACGCGTTTCTCGGCGGCGGCGGGAAGGGCGCAAAGCAGCGCAGCAAGAGCCGTCAGCGCTGCCAGCGTGCAGCGATGTCCTGACCGGTTGAAGAACGGTCGGTGCACCAGGATATGTCCCCCGCCAAGAGAGCGGGCGCACATTACCAGCCCCAGGAAGCTTCGAACAGCGCCGAAGCACTTTAGCCCTAAGCGGGGGTTACTCGCTCGCGAGCACGTCGCTGAACAGCACGTAGCGGGTGCCGTCGAAACGTACCAGCCGCATCTGCTTGATCGGGCGCAGATCCGTCGGGCTGGTTTTCAAGCGGATGCCGGGCAACAGCAGCGGCAACTCCATATCGAGATGCGAAGCCTGCGCCATGACGTTTTCGCGCGTCAGATTGTCGCCGCACTGCTTTAGCAGTTGAACCACCGCGAAACCGATATTGTAGCCGTACGGCGCGTAATAGTCGCTCTTGTCGACGCGCGGGTTGTACTTGTCCATCCACACGTTCCAGGCTTGCATCGCCGGATCGTCGCGCCATTGCGGATCAGCCGGGTCCTTCTGATAAGCCGCGGAGATGATGCCCTTGGCGGCTTCGAAGCCGGCCGGCTTGATCGCGCCCGCAATCGAGGAGCCGACGCTGACCACGATTTCCTGCGGGTGCCAGTCAATATCATAAGCCTTGCGAATGGCTTGGGCCGCGAATTTCGGGACGGTGACGATGAAGAACACGTTGGCGCCGGACGCCCTCAGCGAAACCACCTGGGAATCGATGGTCGGATCGGAGGTGTTGTAGGTCTGCGACGACACGATCATCGTCTGCGCCTTGTCGCCGAGCCCGCGCTTGAAGCCTAAGAGATAATCCCGGCCGAGGTCGTCATTCTGCGACAGGATGCCGATTCTGGCGTCGGGTTTTGCCGAGAGAATGTACCTGGCATAGATCTCGCCCTCCGAGGCATAATGCGGTGTCCAGCTCATGGTCCATGGATAATGCTCGGGATCATTGAAGACGGTTGCGCCCGAACCGATGAAGAGATGCGGCACCCTTTGCTGGTTGATGTATTTCACCACCGCCATGTTGGGCGCGGTGCCCACGGGGTTGACCAGGAACAGCACCTCGTCGCTTTCGATCAGGCGCCTGATCTGCTCGACCGTCTTGGGTGGGCTGTAAGCGTCGTCAAGGCTGATAAAATTGATCTTGCGGCCGTTCACGCCGCCGCGCTCGTTGATCATCGTGAAATACGCGGTCGCGGAGATCGCACCCGCCGAATAGGCCGACGCCGGGCCGCTATAGGGCGTCGTGGTGCCGATCTTGATTTCGGTGTCGGTGACGCCGGGACCGTATTGCTTTTGCGCCAGCGCCGGAGTTGCGAAAAAGGCTGTCGCGACCGAGGCGGTCGCGACCAGCGCAAGCACGGCCAAAGTGCCCGCTGTTGAACCAATCCTCCCAGCCATTGGTATCCTCCCTGTTCAAGCGAGGCTTACATGGCACTCTGCCCCTGTTGGCGGGGCTTGCAAGATGCTCTGCCTCAGTTCTTCAGCACGATGCGGCCCACCACCTTTCCGGCCCGCAATTCGTCGATCCATTTCTGGACGTCTCCCATCGGCTCCTCTCGCATCGGGGTCGGCTTGATCTTGCCCGAGCGGGCGAGCGCCATCAGTTCATGCGCCTCAGCCAGCGTCCCGACCATAAAACCCTCGATGGTCATGCGCTTGTAGATCCATTGCACCATCGGCAGGCTGAAATTGCCGCCCATCAGTCCTGAGACCACGATCTTGCCGCCGCGCGCAACCGCGGAGACCGCAAACGCCATGGATTTTTCGTTGCCGGCAAAATCGACGATCTCGTCAAATCCGCCTTCGGTCTCCTTGACCATGCGCTTGGCGACATCGGGCTCGGCGGGATCGTAGGCGACGGCAGCGCCGCTTGCCAGCGCCGCCTCGCGCGCGGCGGGACTCAAATCAGCCACCGAGATTTTCTGCTTGAACATCGCCTGCGCGAACGAAAGCCCCATCATGCCGACGCCACCGAGGCCGATCAGCAACAGATTACGTTGCCGCGGCCGGTCGACCAGCCGCTTCAGCGCGCCATAGGCGGTGACGCCCGAGCACATCAAGGTTGCCGCCTGGTTGACCGGCAGAGGATCGTAGTCCAGCAGATATTTTGCGTCGGGTACCAGCACGTGGCTCGCAAATCCGCCGTCGATCGCAACGCCGAGAAAGCGCTGCTTGGCGCAAAGATTTTCGTCGCCGTTAAGACAGTCGCGGCACTGGCCGCAGCCGATCCAGGGGAACACGGCTTTCCTGGTGCCGACCAGGCTTTTCGATACTTCGTTGCCGACTTCCTCGACGATCCCTGCGATCTCGTGTCCCAGCGTGAATGGCAGCGTCATGCCCCGCGTAGTATCGAGCTTCTTGCCGCCGCCGAGGTCGGCGTAACCGTCCTGGATATGCAGGTCGGAATGGCACAGCCCGCAGCGCTCGATGCGGACAAGGACTTCCTTGCCTACAGGTTTTGGCGTGTCGACGATGGTTTCACACAAGGGCGCATCGAACTTGACCAGGGATTGGCGTCGCATCAGCGCCATGGTGTTTTCTCCTTCAGGGCAGGTTTGATCTTGTGTTTCGTATATCGGTCAATTCACGCGCCATGGCAACAAAGCCAGAGACCGGAATGGTCTCGGCGCGCCGGGTCGGATTGACATCCGCTGCGGCGGCCAGCCGGGCCGGATCGACCGACAGCGATTTGAGGCTTTGCCGCAGCATCTTCCGCCGTTGGCCGAAGGCTGCGGCTGCGACCTGCTCCAGCGCTCTGCGTTCGCACACTTCCGGCGCGTTGCGCGGCACCAGTCGCACCAAGGACGAGGTCACCTTGGGCTGTGGCACGAAGGCCGCGGGAGAAATGTCGAACAGGATCTTGGTCTCGGCGCGCCAGTTGGCGAGCACGCCGAGCCGTCCATAGGCTTCCTCGTTCTCGCGCGCGACAATGCGCTCGGCGACTTCGCGCTGGAACATCAGGACCATCATGTCGTACCAGGGCGGCCACGGCTCGATCGACAGCCAGTCGATCAATAGCGCGGTCGCGATGTTGTAGGGCAGGTTGGCGACAATTTTCGCTTTTGTACTCCCGAGCAGCGGCCGCGGATCGAAAGCTTGCGCATCGGCGCAGACGATTTCCAGCCGCCCCGGGTAACGCCTTGCAATTTCTTCCAGCGCCGGAAGCGCGCGCTGGTCGCGTTCGACGGCAATGACATGTCGTGCGCCCATCGCCAGCAAGGCGCGCGTGAGCCCGCCGGGACCGGGGCCGATCTCGATAATGGTTGCATCTTCCAGCGGACCCGCTGCGCGCGCGATCCGCGCGGTGAGGTTGAGGTCGAGCAAGAAATTCTGGCCGAGCGATTTGCGTGCCGACAAAGCGTGCTGACGAATGACCTCGCGCAGCGGCGGAAGGTCGTCGATCGCGCTCACCGGGTCGCCGCGATGCGCGCCGCCAGTCGCAGCGCCGCGATCAGGCTCGACGGATCGGCCTTGCCGGTCCCGGCAATGTCGAACGCCGTGCCGTGATCCGGCGAGGTGCGAATAAACGGCAGTCCCAGCGTGACGTTGACGGCCTCGTCGAAGGCCAGCGTCTTCACCGGGATCAGCGCCTGATCGTGATACATGCAGATCGCGCAGTCATAGGTTTTGCGTGCGGCGTCGTGGAACATGGTGTCGGCCGGCAGCGGCCCCCGGATCTCGATGCCTTCGCCGCGCAGGATTTCGACGGCGGGCGCCACGATGCTGCGGTCCTCGGTGCCGAGCGAGCCGTCTTCGCCGGCATGGGGATTGAGGCCGGAGACCGCAAGGCGCGGACTGGCGATGCCGAAGCGGGTTTTCAGATCCGCGACCACGATGCGGGCCGTGGTGACGATCAGCTCGCTCGACAGCTGCGCGATCGCATCGCGCAGCGACAGATGGATCGTCACGGGCACCACGATGAGGGCAGGGGACCACAGCATCATGACCGGTTGAGGCGCAGGGCCGCCGGCCGCCGCGAGCTCGGCCAAGAATTCGGTATGACCGGGATGCCGGAAGCCGGCGCGGTAAAGCGCGCTCTTGGCAATCGGATTGGTGACGACCGCGCCGGCCCGCCCTTTGACGACGTCGGCGACGGCCTGGCGGATCGAGGCCAAGGCGGCGTCTGCACTGGTGTGGTCGGGCTGGCCGGGCCGCGCCGTTGCGATGTGGCCGGTAGCCACGACCGGCAATGCGTCGCCAAATGCAGCGATCGCCTCTTCGGCGCAAACATCGGCGAAGGCGACATTTAGTCCGAGCGCCTTCGCCCGTTGCGCGAGGAAGTCGCGATCGCCGAGCAAATAGAACGCCGGGAGTTTCAGCTCATTGCGGCGCAGCCATGCCTTGATGGTGATATCGGGCCCGATGCCTGCGGGTTCGCCTGAGGTCAGCGCCAGTGGCTTTGCCATGCGTCAACGATATTCGATCATTGCGGCTTTGCGGATTTCCTCCAGATAGGCTTTCGACTTCGCCTCGTATTTCTCGGCATACATCTTTTCCCGGATTTCCCGCTTTTTCGGCGAGTCGAGGGTGGTCGGTTTGCGATCGCACAGCGCAACCATCTCCACGCCTTGTTTCGTCACTTCGGGTGGGGTCAAATGGCCGACTGGGGTCTTGTCGAGCAATTCACGAAGGACCGCCGGTATGTCGGCCGAGGTCTTGATCACGGCCTCGCGTATCGCGGCATTTTGCATCGACTTGAAGAAACTGTTTGCCTCCTCGCAGGTCTGCACGCGGCTGCGCAAGGCCTCGGCCTCTTTTTGCCTTGCTTCGATGGCGGCCGGTCCGGATCCGCGCGGCACGACCAAAACGATCGGCTGCATCTTGTATTCGAA
>DATBYN010000195.1:0-2477 GCA_036513695.1 Bradyrhizobium sp.
CCGCCGAAGAAGCGAAGATTGCTGTCGAGCAGCGCGTTGGCGGGGATGTTCGCGGAGGCGTAAATGGGATCGCTGAGCCCGAACATCGTGATGATCCCGGTAAGGACCGGGATCGCGCCAAGAATGGCGGTCGCAATTTGAAGTCCGCGCCTGTTCATGCCTCTTACCCGGCTAGAGCCCCGTTTCGATTGAATCGAAACGGGGCTCTAGATTTTTGATTTGACGCGTTTTCTTGACGCGAACCGGTTTCCACTTCGCTTGAAAACGCTCTAATGCTGCATATGCCGGAGTTCGTCGACCAGAACGCGAATATTCTCGCTGTAGTCGATCGGAACCGCGATCAGGTGCAACCCGCCGGCGGAAAATGCCTGCTCCAGCGCCGGTACCAATTCCGATGCGGACGTGACGCGGCGGCCGCGTGCGCCATAGGCGGCGGCATAAGTGACAAAATCGGGATTGCCAAAACTCAGGCCAAAGTCCGGCATTCCGTCAACGGCCTGCTTCCAGCGGATCATGCCGTAAGCGTTATCTTCGATGATCAGGACCACGAGATCGAGATTCAAGCGCCGCGCGGTCTCAAGCTCCTGGCTATTCATCATGAAGCCGCCGTCGCCGGCGACGACCAGCACGCGGCGCCCGGGATAAAGCAAAGCCGCCATCATCCCGGACGGCAAGCCGGCGCCCATTGTCGCCAACGCATTGTCGAGCAGCAGCGTGTTGGCGACGTCAGTGCGGTAGTTGCGCGCAAACCAGATCTTGTACATGCCGTTGTCGAGCGCAACGATCCCGTCGGGCGGCATGACCTGCCGGACGTCGTGCACGATGCGTTGCGGGGTCATGGGAAAACGATCTTCTTCGGCACGATCGGTAATGTGAGCCAGAATCTCCCTGCGCAAGGAGGCCCAATCCGGATTCATCTTGACCCTGCCCTCGAGCTGGGCCGCGAGCAGGCCAAGGCCTCCGGCAATGTCGCCGACGATCTCGGCCTGCGGAAAATAGACTTCCTCAACAGCTGCCGGCGCGAACCCAATATGAACGACCTGATGCCGGTCCCGGGTCATCAGGAACGGCGGTTTCTCAACCGTCTCGTGCCCGATGGTCACGATAAGGTCCGCGCGATCAATCGCCCGGTGAACGTAGTCGCGCTCGCTCAAGGCCGCCGTGCCGAGATAGAAGTCCGACGCGCCACCGACCGCGCCCTTTCCCATCTGGGTATTAAAAAACGGGATGCGGACGCGATGAACGAAGTCGGAAAGCGCCGGTGCAAGTCGAGGGCGGTTGGCGCCCGCCCCGAACATCAATAGCGGAAACTTTGCCGCAAGGATCAATTCGGATGCGCGCTTGATCGCTTCCGGCGAAGGGACCGGAATCTCCACGACATGGGGTGGCACCAGCGCGACGTCGCCGGCTTCTTCCCCGGCGATGTCTTCGGGCAATTCGAGATGCACCGGGCCGGGGCGCTCTTCGGCCGCAATGCGAAACGCGTTACGGACGAGCGTCGGAATGCTCGATGCGCTCACGACCTGTTGCGACTGTTTTGAAAGCGGGCGCATGGTCGCGACGATATCGACGATCTGGAACCGCGCCTGCCGGCTTTGCCGTATCGCTTTCTGGCCGGTGATCAGCACCATCGGCATGCCGCCGAGAAATCCATAGGCCGAGCCGGTAACGAGGTTGAGCGCGCCGGGACCGAGTGTCGAGAGCGCGACCCCCGGCTTTCCGGTGAGGCGTCCATAGGTGGCGGCCATGAAAGCCGCCGGCTGCTCATGACGGGTTACGATCAACTTGATGGAGGAGCGCCGAAGGCTGTCGACGACGTCGAGGTTCTCCTCGCCGGGCACCCCAAAAATCCGATCGACGCCCTCATTCTCAAGGGCAGCAACGAGAACATCCGATCCCTTCATATTCGGCTCCCTGGCGTGGGAGATGCTTGAAGAGTTCCCCCGTGACCGAGGCGGATATAAACACGAAGACGAGCATCCGCCATCTCGCGGCGCGATGCGCCCGAGGTTTGCTGGAAATTTCCTTACCCTCCAATCAGAGGGCGCAGGGAATACCGGGTGCACGCTGCACCCGCGGTCTCGTGTGCAACAGTGCACAAAACAAACGCACACGAGCATACAGGTTCAGCGGAGGCAATCCGGCCTTCCCTGCGCGATGGTGTTACGGTTTCCTTCGCGCTCTCCTTGGCGACCGGGCTTTCTTGCCACCATCGCCTCGCGGAATAATCCGCAAGACTTGACGCCAGCGTCGGGGCGTCAGGACCACACGACTTCGCCGTCCGCGTCAGCACCGTTCGTCAAAGGCGCCTCAGCGTCCACCGCATCCCACCGCACGTTCGTGACGATCGCGAGCCGCCCCTCTTGTCGGGTGAGACGCGCGGAGTCACACCATTGATTTGCCCGACGGGACAAGTGGAATATTTTCTTAGAACGGGCTTGACAGCAAACGCGCTGATTTGCCCGTCGGGCACAGTT
>DATBYN010000196.1:0-11969 GCA_036513695.1 Bradyrhizobium sp.
TGGTACTCGGGCGCACGGTTGGTGATGGTGTAGTGGACCGGATCGTTCTCCGGCACATCGTCCGGGTCGACGTGGCCGGCGTGCAGGAAACCGAAATGCGAGGTATCGATCTCGCCCTCCAGCGCCTGCAGGTAATTGCACTCGCGCTGAATGAAGGTGACGCTGACTTCGTCATCGGGAACGTCAAGGATTTCAAACCCCGGTAGCGGCGGTATCTTGGCGCTCGATCCCATATAGACCCAGACCACCCCGCCGCGCTCGACGGCCGGGTAGGCCTTGGCCTTCACCTTGTGCTTGAAATCCTGCTGCGGCGGCACGCTCGCCATGTCGAGGCAGTTGCCCGCGACGTCGAACTTCCAGCCGTGATAGATGCAGCGGAGCCCGCCTTCCTCGTTGCGTCCGAGGAAGAGCGAAGCGCAGCGGTGCGGGCAGCGATGGTCCATCACGCCGACCCGACCTGCGCTGTCGCGAAATGCGATCAGTTTTTCGCCGAGCAGCATCAGCCGAACCGGCGCGCCGTCGCGCGCGAGTTCCGATGACTGTGCGGCGGGAATCCAGTACTGCCGCATCAGCTCACCCATGACGGTACCGGCGCCGACTTGGGTGAGTTCCCTTCCTTCCGTTGCGGTCGTCATCCTACCCTCCCTCTGCGGCTATGGCGCGGCTCAATAGACACCATGTTATCACGGACTGCGGTCGTTGGGTGCCGTCAAGGAGCCGGACTGCAATCGAGGCCGCACTCTAGTCGGCCCTGATGTTGGCGGTCTGGATCACTTTGCCCCATTTCTCGGTTTCCTCGGCGATATGCTTTGCGAAGTCGGATGGCGAACCAATGAATACCGCGGCACCGAGGTCGGCAAGTCGCGCCTTCAGTTTCGGATGGGCGAGGCCCGCATTGATCTCCCGGTTGAGTCTCTCGATAATTTCGACGGGCGTCTTCCTGGGTGCGCCCACGCCGAACCAGCCGCTTGCCTCGTAACCCGACACGAATTCTCCCACCGTCGGGAGATTGGGCAGGACTTCCGAGCGGACAGCCGTGGTTACGGCCAGCGCGCGAAGTTGGCCGCCTCTGACGTACTCGATCGACGAGGACAGCGGACTAAACATCACCTGCACCTGCCCGGCGAGCAGATCGGTCAGGGCGGGCGGCGAACCGCGATAGGGCACGTGTACCATGTCGACGCCGGCCATGATCTTGAACAACTCGCCGGCCATATGAGGCCCGGTACCGTTGCCGGGCGACGCCATGTTGAGCTTGCCTGGATTGGCCTTGGCATAAGCGATGAATTCCGGGACCGTCTTCGCCGGAAACGATGGATGCACCTCCATGCCGTAGTTTTCGTGGCTGATGCTCGCAACCGGCGCGATGTCACGGATGAAATCGTATTTTAGCCTTTGGTAGAGCGTCGCGTTGACCGCATTCGATATGTTGATCAACAGGAGCGTATGGCCATCCGCCGCCGCCTCCACCACGACCTCGGTGGCGATATTGCCGCCGGCACCCGGCCGGTTCTCGATGATGAACTGCTGACCGAGCCGTTCGGACAGCCATTGCGCCACGAGGCGCGCCGCGATGTCGGGTGCGCCGCCAGCGGCGAAACCGACGACAATACGCACGGGCCGCGCCGGATAGGTTTGCGCGTTTGCGATGCGCGAGACGGTTGGAAGGCCGGCTGCCACCGTCGCTAGCTGCAGGAACTGGCGGCGCGCGAGTTTCATCGCAGTCGCTTCCTAAGATGCCGGGTCAGCGTTGGAGACAGCGTAGCGTCTTTGGGAATTGGCCGATAGAGCGCTAGCGAACTTCGTCTGCCTTTGGGCGTTGCGGCGGCGGGCCCGCGAATGGCACGAGCAAAAGTCCGAGCAGCGCCGCAAGGGCGAGCAGCGCCCAGGCTTCGTTGGTGCTGAGCGCAAATGCCGCCTTCTCGACCATCGGACGAACATAGGCCTCGGCTGCCGCGTCCGAGATACCGGGAGGCCGGTGCGTGAACAACGTTAGATCAAGCCCGATCGCCTGCGCAGCCGTGATGTCGCCCGCGATCAGCCGGTCGCGCAGGGCTTCAGCGTGCCCGCCGGTGCGTCCATAGAGAATGGTATCGATCAATGCGATGCCGATTGCGCCGCCGAGGTTCCGCATCAGGTTGAACAGGCCGCTGGCGTCCGGCACTTCCGCCTCGGGCAGCGCGCCGAGCGCCAGTCGCGTCGGCGGCAGCAGGCAGAACATGATCGCGACGCCGCGGAGCACTTGCGGCCAGAACATCTCGTCGAAATCGGCGGTGCGGCTCTGCAGGGCGCTACAGCCCAGGCCAAACGCAAACAGGGCAAACCCCACGGCCGATAGCCGGCGCGGATCGAACCTGCTCTCCAGCGCGCCCGCGATCGGCGCGGTCACCAGTTGCGCGACGCCGGTGACGAGCATGATGGTGCCGATTTCGAAGGCGTCATGCCTTCTGACATAGGCGAGGAACACCGGCATCAGATAGACCGAGCCGAACAACCCGACGCCGAAACAAAAACTCAAGGCGCAGCCGATCGCAAACGAGCGGTTTTTCAATGTCGACAGCTCGACCACGGGATGTTTTGCCCTCAATGTCCTGGCGGCAAACAGCGTTGCGGCGGCGGCATTCAGCAAGAACAGGGCGGCGCAGAGCGGAGACAGCCAGCCGTCGTGCGGGGCTTGCTTCAGGCCGATCTCCAGGCTCGCCAGCGCAATCGCCATCAGGGCGAGAGATATTCCATCGAGCGTGGCCAGATCGGCGAAGCGAGGTTTCGCGCCGGGCAGCAGCAATGGCGTGGCGGCTGCCGCAATGATGCCTGGCGCGACGTTGATCAGAAACAGCCAACGCCAGGAATAGGTTTCGGTGATCCAGCCGCCGACCACCGGTCCGACGGTTGGCGCCAGCACGGCCATGACGCCGGCCATGGTGGTGGCAATGGGATGCAAGCGGAGCGGAAACAGCAGGAAGACCGCGGAGAACACCGCCGGGATCAGCGTGCCTCCCGCAAAGCCCTGCAGCACGCGGAAGCCGACCAGGGTGACAAAATTGCCGCTGAAGGCGCAGCCAATGGAGGCGAGGGTGAAAAGGCCGATCGCAGCCACGAATAGCCAGCGCAGCGTCAGCACGCGTGTCAGCCAGCCGGTCAGCGGAATGGCTGTTATCTCGGCAATCAGATAGGCGGTTTGAATCCAGCTCATCGCATCCCGCGAAATTGCCAGCGCGTCCTGGATCCTTGGCAGCGAGGTCGCCACCACTTGAATGTCGAGGATCGCCATGAACATCCCAAGGCACATCAGGATGAAGCCAGCCCATGTTGCCGGGCGAACCTCACCCGGCGCGTCGGCGGGCTTGCTCATCGAACGCCAAGCGTCGTCTGACGCGACGAGGCGACGACGAGAGCCCGGTTTTCAGCAGGGATGCGGATGGCGAGAACCACAGCATTGAGGATGGTGAAGAGGATAGCCAGCCAAGGAAGATGGAGGGCCAACGGAAGTACCGCGATCTCGCCGGCAACCACGGCATAGTTGGGATGCGGCAGGAACCGATACGGTCCCGCCGACACCAAAGGCTGATCCGGCAGAACAATGATCCGCGTTGTCCAGCGCCGGCCAAGCGTCCACATCACCCAGAAACGAAGACCCTGCAGGATGAGATAGAACAGCAAGAAAGCGATGTTCACCGGCTGATCGTGTCCCAGGACCCACAGCGATATCAGCCATGCCGCGTGCACCGCCACGATCAGCGGATAATGCCTGCGGGCGACCTCGACGGCACCACAGGCCATGAGCTTGCTTGTGGTGTGGCTGGAAATCAAAAGCTCCGCGGCACGCTGCAGCGTGACGATGCCGAGAATGAGTTCAGCAGAAGTCACGCAGCATGCCGCAGCGCGACGCAGCTTGCGGTGAAGCCGGGTCCGAGCGCCGTCAATAGTGACCGCGCCGGCAGTCCCTTGGCGCGGATTTTTTCCAATACGAAGAGCACGGTGGGTGAGGACATGTTGCCGTAATCGGCGATCACTTCCCGTTCGCAGTCGAGCGTGCCCTGGTCGAGCGCAAGCGCTGACTCCAGCGCAACGATCACTTTGGCGCCGCCGGGATGGCAGACAAACCGGTCGATGTCCGTCATCGAGAGCTGCATGTTCGTGAGAATCTGCACCACGGCCGGGTTGAGATGCGCGGTGACGAAATCGGGGATGGTACGGCGAAAGATAACGCCAAAGCCTTCCGGATCGACGCTCCAGCCCATGACGCCGAGCGTATCGGGCCAAAGGTGTTCGCCGGCATTCTCGATCCGCGTCGCCCCGCCATCGCCGGCGCGCAAGATCACGGCCGCGGCGCCGTCGCCGAACAGGCTGATGGCAACGATGTTGGCCTTGGTGAGTTGGTCGTGGCGCACGGCAAGCGAGCAAAGCTCGATCGTCACCAATAGCACGTTGGTACCGGGCCGGGCCTGCGCCAGTCGCGACGCGATCGACAGGCCCGAGGCGCCGCCGGCGCAGCCGAGACCGAAGACCGGCACCCGCATCACGTCGGACCGGAAACCCATTCGGCGGGCGACGCGCGCCTCCAGGCTCGGCGTTGCGATCCCGGTGGAGGTGACGGTGACGATGGTGTCGATATCGCGGCCAGTGAGGTCAGCGTCGGCCAGTGCCTTTTCGGCGACCTCGACAAACAGCGCCTCGGCGCCTTCGAGAAAAGCCTCGGTGCGTTCCGGCCAGGTTCGCGGTTCGAGATACCAGTCGAATGGTTTTACGGCGTGACGCTTGATGATTCCGGTGTTCGAAAAAATGCTCGAAAACCTTTCGAATTCGGGAAAGCGGCTGCCGAATCCATCCCATGCCGCGGGCAGGACATCCTTCTGCAAAAACACGTGTGGAGGGACCGATGTCGCCAGAGAGACCAGGGCAGCCGTGGGCATTGCGAGGACTCTCTCCTGTCGCGTCAGTTACATAAGAGAACATCAGCCGGGATCGTTTATTTCGATGGCCAGCGAAAAACATCGGCCAAATGGGTCACTAAAATGTGAGACCTGCGCGCCGCACTCCCGTCTACGCCGTCGCCTCGGATCGAATTGCGAACAAGCCGCTGTCGCCCCTCGTTCAAGTTCGCGGGTACGTTGTCATTCGGAATTCGCGCGAGGTGTCGAAGAGGTACATCCGCCCTTCAACGAGCGAACCAGGCTATTTTCCGCGGCCAGTGCCGGAGTCCCGGCTGTCCTGGAAGGACGGATTGGGCAGAACGCCCTTGTAGGCGTGGGCTTTCGTTGCCGAACCCGTCGTCGTGCCGGGTGTCTTGTTGGACTTGCTGGCGTCGGTTGCAGCCTTATTCTCACGCGACGCGCCGGGAGCCGGCTGCGTCTGGGACGATGCGATCGCCGTCGCTTCGACCAATGCGGCGATCACGATGGCTGAGATAGCGAGCTTGGAACGCATGGCAATCTCCTCCTTGCATGATGGTGATGCGGGATGAGAACTTGCCTTGCGGAGTTGGGTTCCGGGCGGCGCCGTACTTTGGACGCCAAAAAGCCACCGCTTGCGAGCGGCAGCTGTAAATCTGATCGAAAAACACTCCGCCCTCGGATCAGGTCCGAGGGCGCGCCCTTGCCGAATACGCGCTGGCTCGATGGGCTATATGGGCCCGTCAATACGGACAGGCCCTACTTGCTGTCGCTGTTCTTGTCGGTGCTCTTGCTCGCGTTATCGCCTTTGCTGGAGTGAGCGCTCATTCCGGTGGTCGTGTTGGACTTCATCTTGCTGGATTTCACCTTGCCGGATTTCATTTTGGAATTCGTGGTCCCTGGTCCGACATTGCCTTCACTCGACGCGCCGGGAGCCGGCTGCGTCGTCTGGGCCGATGCGATCGCCGTCGCTCCCAATAGCGATGCGAGCACGAGGGCTGAGATGGCAAGTTTGGATCGCATGAGAATCTCCTGCTTTGGGATGGATGATACAGGAGAGAGAACTTGCGAGCCGGATTTGGGTTCCGGACCGAGTGGCGGTTTTTGCCCCGCGGGTCCGCCTAAGTCCGGCCTCCCAGGCGAACGCCGCAAAGACGCCGTCCTGGAAATGTGGTACCGCTCGACCTGAAGGGCAGGAGGCGAGCATTATGGAACCAAAACTCGAAGTCCCGGCTGAATTGCGTGATTTGGCCGAAAGAACCATCGATCAGGCGGAAAAAGCGTTCGGGATGTTTTTTGACGCGGCAAGTAAATCGATCGCGTCGGTCCCGAATCCGGGAGCGGAAATTTCCAAACAGGCTCTCACGTTCACCGAACAGAATATGAAGGCCGCATTCGAGCATGCGCGGAAGCTGGTACACGCAACCGATCTGCAGCAGGCCATGCAAATTCAATCGGAGTTTCTCAAAAGCCAGTTTACCAACGCCGGAGACCATATGAAACGGATCACCGGCGACGTCATGTCTGCCACTAAAGACGCGTCGAAAGGCAAATTTTAGCGCGCCCGGTGGCGTGACCGCGGTCAACTCGCATCGAGCAGGTGCGCGCTCGGACACACGGGCCTTCATGGTTTGCCCACAAAATAGTCTTGCGTGGGTTTGCGCCGTGGACTTCAATCGCAGCGCAGGTCCTTGACGGGCCACCGGGCGATTGCTCGCCGTCTGTCAACCTTTCTGCGCATCCCTGTCGGTCTGACCGGCAGGGATTTGCATTTGGGCCTACACGCTCGTCGGGCTTACAGGCTTGTGGGCTTACAGGCTCGTGGACTTTCACGCTCAAGGAAGCGGCGCGCCGGCGTTGGAAACGATCAGGTTATCGGTGGCCGCCGGAGCAAGCTCGCTGCTCGAACCGTCGCTCAGGAAGTGATCGAGCGTGGCCTGGATCTGCTGTTTCACGGCGTCGGGACCGCGGTCGCTCATATCGGTATGCTGAAATTTAGTGTTGACGATATCGATATCCCCCGCTTTGGCCTGCTGCGGGGTCGGCAAAACACCGGGATCGGTCTTGAAATTAGGGTCCTTTGAGCGGAACGACAGAATCTTCAGCCTGTCGCCCAGCACAAATGGCACCCGCAGATTGTCGAGCGTGATGACCTTCGACACCAGTTCAGGATGTTGTTTGGCGCAGAACATGGAGATGTCTCCGCCATTTGAATGTCCGACAAGGGTCAGATGCGCGTAATCTGCATTCGGCTGCAGTTTCTTCAATTCGCCGAGCACAAACAGAATATTGGCTTCGCCTTTCTCATAAACGGCCCGCCGGCCGACATAGGGCAAGCCGACCTTGGTGACCAGCGGCGGGTCGGTCGGAAGATCCTGCTGAATGCTGGCTACCAGATATCCTCGCGCCGCAAGCAAATTGGCCAGAAATGAGTACTCGGTGTTCCTGACGGTATTGCCGTTGCTGATAATGGCGACCGGAAGCTTCCAGTAACCGTCATTCGCCTTCATCTCGTAGTCCCGGCGCACCGCAAGATCGACCGAGACGGGCCGTTGCCGGGCGGCATCGAAGAAATTCAACGTCTCATGGCGAATGCCCCACCTGCTGATGGCAAAATACACGCCCGCAGTGAGCGCGCACACGCAGGCTAGAACCGCAATTCCCCTCTTCATCGTTTCCTCAATCACTTTTGATTTAACAGATGGTGTTGAAACGTGGAGGAGATGAGGCGATGGCCGAATGGCTCAAATTAAATTTGAGAAAATTTGCTGCTCCGCAGCAGATTCCAGTGGGCTGGCGCAAACGTTATGCTGTGTTTCAGCGGTAGGATGCGAGGGCGTAGAACCAATTGGCGGCGACGCGCCGCTTGGTTAGCGCTTCCTCTGCGACGCGGTGCGCAGCAGGGCGCGCACAAAGTAATCCCGCGCCACCGCGTCGAGGGCCGTCGAGATCAATTCGTCGGATTCGGCGACGCGACCCTTTTTCTCGGCCTCTAACCGATCGGCCTCCTGGATATATTCGATTGCAAGTTCGCGCAGGCGGTGGAATTCAGGATCGTCGGGAATTGGATAGATCGTCGCCAGCAAATCCCGGGCGCGTGCGCGGGCACGGTCGCTTCTCACGCCAACCATGAGCGCCTCCTTAGGCTCGTCTCAATCCCCTGCAGAAAAAGTGCTGCACGGCCATTTTTGGCCGAGCAGTCGACAGCCGGATGGCCGAACGCAGCACTAGCTCAAATAAGCATTTCGGCTATGTCCGGTTCCTGACGAAATGGCTTATTTTTGAAATTTCAGGAATCCGGCTCACGGTGTCAGGCCCTGCGGGAACAGCAGCGCATGAGAACGTCGCCTAAGCTCGCGTTGGCTCGGCCGATTTTTGCAGGATCATGGCGACAACGGCATCAAGGATGGTGGTGACAGCGGTGCGCCGATACGCAAAGCGCTCGTCGGGGGCTGGCGGAGTAACCACCATGGTTGCATTGGCTTCAAACAATAACAGATCGCCGTCCGGACCAAGCCCGAAATCGATGCCGGCATAGTCGAGACCGAGAATGTCCCGTATCCGTTCCAGCGCCGCCATCGCGCTGTCTCCAAGCGCTGCCCGCATATCGCCGAGAAAACTCGCTTCCTCCTGGCGATGGTCCGGCCTGTCGGCCATGTCCGAGGTGAAATAATGCACTTTCCAGTCCCGCGATATCGCCAGATGCAGGGGATAGATCCGGCCTGCGATCATCATCGCGCGGTATTTTCGCGCGTTGCCGTCCTGGCCCCTTGCATCGAGATATTCGATCAAGAGCAGCTCGTCTCCGGGAAGGCTCGCCGCAGCCGCAGATAATGCGGCCGCCGACGAAACCAGCACGAAGTTGCGCCCGGTATGATAGCCGGGAGAACGCAACAGTAGCGGAAACGTAAATCGATGGTCGGCGATCGACGTGGCGCCGTCCGGGCCGGCAAGGATGTCGCGAGCCGTGATCATGGTTCGCGGGGTCACGACGCCGGGGACCGCGCCGAGCCGTCGGGCATTGCCGATGCGGCCGGTTTTCATGACCGCGCTGGGATCGTTGATAACGGGTGCGCTGGATCGAGTTATCAAACGCGCGGCAGCCTCGAGCGCGGGTTCGCAAAGGTCTGCATCCCCAATGGCGTTGAAAATCAATTGATGCGGCGGCAGCGCGAGCTGCGGGTCGAGATAGTCCGCGATAATCACCGAGGTTAGGAACACGCTGTCGTTCAGGAATGCGGCGGTCGGGATGTTGCCGCCGCCGGAAGAGACGAGTTGCAGCAGCGAGATCGGAGGCTTGGTCCCGCGATAGGGCAAGGTCGAAATGGCGTGACCGGAAAACCCTTTCTGGAAATGATGCCGGGCGCGAGCGCGGTCGCCGAGATCGGACAGCACGGCACCTAATCCCTGATGCGCCTGCGCGTGTTCCGGATCGATCCGCAGCGCGGTCTCGTAGTGCTCGCGCGCCTCCGTGTGCCGGTTGGCGCGAAACAGCAGGTTAGCCAGGTTTACATGTCCAATCGGATTCTGCGGGTGGTGTGCGATCGCCTCGGCATACACCCGGCAGGCAGCGTCGATCGCGCCCATATTCGTCAGCAACGTTCCGAATTCATTGAGCGCACTGAAATTTTCGGGCACTCGGCGCAAGACATCGACGAAGGCTTGCTGGGCGTCCTCTCGCCGGTTGAGGGCGCCGAGCAGAACAGCGCGCTCGATTTCGGTATCGATGGGATTCTCAAGGCTGCGACCGGCGAGCAGATTGTCGAGCTCCCGCAGCTTTGATTCCTGCGCTCGCCGGGGCGCCCAGTCGCGATTGCTGCTGACAATGTCGGGCACGAGAGCTGGGTTCCGCTTCAGTCCGGTCACGATGAGCGCAGGTTCGACATGGGGCACCCAATGATGGCATTGTTCGCTGATTCGTTCCATGCGCCTGGAACTTTCGATCGCTTGCGGACGCGGCCTGTATCGCCAAATGTTTCCTGCGACGCCAGTTCCCGAACTGCAACGGCGGCAGATTTTTGTCTAGCAAAAATCGACATGGTCGATATGTGCACCCAGTCAAATCTCCGGGAACAAATGAGAGCGGCGAGGTTTGAGCCGAAGGGCAGCATTCGGACGGAGGAACTTATGAGGAAACTCGCGATCACGCTGTTGGCGGGCGCCGGCGCGTTGTTTGTTGGTAGCGCAAATGCTTCCGATCTCTACACCAGCAGCGAACATACAAATTCAGATCTGCTGCAGCCGGTTCGCATGATCTGTCATGAGGACGGACGATGCTATCGCACCCGCGGCGGCAGTCGTGTCATCATCCGAGACTCTTACGATTATTATGCGCCCCGAGAGCGATACATCGAACGCCGAGGCTATCGCGATTGGGATGACGGTCCCCGTGCAGGTGTCGGCATTCGGTCACCCGGCGTGAGCGTCGGTGTGGGCGTCGGCGGCGATCGTTGGTAAGTCGCCCACGCATATTCAAGCAGCAGCCGCAGAAAACCCGCCGGCACATGTCCGGCGGGTTTTTTTGCTGTGGTGACAGGTTTGCAATCTAGCCACCGTCCGGCATCGATCTAGCGTCGGCGCATTACCGCGACGCCCAACAGGAATGCGACAAACAGGCTCGCGAGCGGAGCTTCCCGGGCAATGGCGCTGACGGTCGAAAGTGGCTCGCTCCGCCGCGCGGTAGCGATGGCGCGGCTTAGCTGGTCAACCGCGGCTTGAAGCGCCGCAGAGAGTTCCGTGATCGTGCGCGATACGTCGGTTGCGGTATCCCTAGCGCGCTCCGCCATGCCGGGTTGGGGTGTTTCGATATCCACGATTGCCCTCGAAGCTTGAAGCAAAATGAGGCCGCCGCCTTTGGCTATCCGCGCGAGCGCTCGTTGTTGAACAGCGGGTCTAACAGACCTTTGGCTATCCGCGATAGGCGCCGTGTTGAACGGCGGGAAGCGGCCTCGCGGAATCCAATGCGGTGGCAGGAATTTTGTTCCGCCCGAGCGGATTGGGTGTTGCCCCCCGCGAAATCGCCGCGAAACCCAGGGATAATCACCTCGCTAGCGAGCTAAAGGCTTGGCTCCGGCTTTTCCTGCGCATTCATCGCGGATATTTTGGTCAGCCAAGAGGATTCGCTGTGGTCGACGCTTCCATGAAGAAAATTGCGGTGCTCGGCGCCCCCATCGAAATCGGCGCGTCACAGCGCGGAACCCTGATGGGCCCCGCGGCCTTGAGAACGGCCGGTCTCCTGACCTTGCTCGACGGCCTCGGCTTTGAAGTGGAAGATCATGGCGATTTCTCAATTGGTGAAGTGGCCGAGCTGGCCGATGCTCCACCTGACAACGCCAAGCACTATCGGGAGATCCAGCGCTGGACCCGTGGATTGTCTCCGCGCGCACACGACCTGGCACGATCCGGCGCGATCCCGATCTTCCTCGGCGGCGATCACTCGCTCTCGATGGGATCGGTGAACGGCATTGCCCGGTATTGGCACGAAATGGGCCGCGAGCTTTTCGTTATGTGGCTCGACGCCCACGCGGACTACAACACCCCTGCGACGACCATCACCGGCAACATGCACGGAATGTCGGCGGCGTTTTTGTGCGGCGAGCCCGGGCTGGATGGCCTGTTGGGCGAAGAGCCACGCTCGCCGATCGAGCCGGACCAACTCGAGCTGTTCGGTACACGCTCGATCGACAAGCTGGAAAAGGATCTGCTGCGCAGCCGCCGCGTCAGCATGGCCGACATGCGCCAGATCGATGAGTTCGGGGTCGGCGTCCCGATCCGACGCGTCATCGACAAGGTGAAGGCGAGAGGCGGCGTGTTGCACGTCAGTTTCGACGTCGACTTTCTCGACCCCAGCCTGGCGCCCGGCGTTGGCACCACGGTGCCCGGTGGCGCCACCTATCGGGAGGCGCATCTTGTCATGGAGATGCTGCATGATTCGGGGCTGGTCCGGTCGCTCGACATCGTCGAACTCAACCCGTTCCTCGACGTGCGGGGCCGCACCGCGCGCACTGCGGTGGAACTGATCGGTAGCCTGTTCGGCCAGCAGATCACCGACCGGCCAACCCCGACCAACGCGATTGA
>DATBYN010000197.1:0-12997 GCA_036513695.1 Bradyrhizobium sp.
GCATTTTACTGGCCGGACTGGGAGTATTCCGGACGTATCGAAATGGTAGTTTGGTCGATCCCGGCGCTCACCGTCATCCTGCTCGGCGGTGTCGCATGGATCGGCTCGCACCAGCTCGATCCGGCAGCTCCAGTCGAGGGCACGGGAAGCCCGGTCAGGATCCAGGTCGTCTCGCTCGACTGGAAATGGCTGTTCATTTATCCGGATCAGCGGATCGCAACCGTCAACGCACTGACCGTGCCGGCCGGCGCACCGCTGCATTTTGAATTGACCTCCGGCAGTGTGATGACCGCGTTCTTCATTCCGCAGTTCGGCAGCATGATCTACACCATGAACGGCATGGTGACGCGGCTCGAGCTTCGCGCCGACAATGAGGGCACCTATCAGGGTTTGGCGGCGCATTTCAGCGGCGACGGCTTTCCCGAGATGCTGTTCGACGTTCACGTCGTATCGCAACTTGCGTTTCCCGATTGGGTCAAGAGCACATCTCGCAGCGACCGGGTTCTCAACGCGGACAGCTATTGGAAGCTCGCCCAACAGTCGCTCGCACCTGACAAGCCGACCTTTCGGCTCGACGATCCCGGGCTGTTCGACGCCATCGCCACCCAAAAAATTCCGCCCGCCCCCGGGCCACGACTGACCACCGAATCCGCGCAATCCTATCTCGGAGCGCCCGATGCTCGGTAAATTGAGTTGGTCGGCGATCCCGATCAATCAACCGATTCCGTTGATTACGGCGAGTGTGGTGCTCGTCGCGATCCTCGCGGTGCTCGCCTGGGTCATTATAAAGGGTCATCTGCCGTATCTCTGGAACGAATGGATCACCAGCGTCGACCACAAGCGGATCGGCGTCATGTACACGCTGCTCGCCATGGTAATGCTGCTGCGCGGCTTTGCCGACGCCATCATGATGCGCTCGCAGCAGGCCATCGCCTATCATTCGGATGGCTATCTGCCGCCGGAACATTTCAATCAGATATTTTCGGCCCACGGCACCATCATGATCTTCTTCGTCGCGATGCCGTTCGTGATCGGATTGATGAATCTCGTGGTTCCGCTGCAGCTCGGCGTTCGCGACGTGGCGTTTCCGACGCTCAATTCGGTCGGCTTTTGGCTCACCGCCACCGGCGCGTTATTGATCAACATCTCGCTCATCGTCGGCGAGTTCGCGCGCACCGGCTGGCTGCCCTTCCCGCCTTTGTCGGAACTGACCTACTCGCCGGGTGTCGGCGTCGACTATTATCTATGGTCGCTGCAAATTTCCGGCCTCGGCACGCTGGTCGCCGGCATCAATCTCGTCACCACCGTGCTCAAGCTGCGCACCCGCGGCATGAGCTATCTGCGCATGCCGATGTTCTGCTGGACCACGCTCGCGACCAACCTGCTGATCGTCGCGGCATTTCCGATCCTGACCGCGACGCTGGCGATGCTGATCCTCGACCGCTATTTCGGCTTTCATTTCTTCACCAACGAAGCCGGCGGCAACTTGATGATGTTCATGAACCTGATCTGGGCCTGGGGGCATCCCGAGGTCTATATCCTGGTGCTCCCGGCGTTCGGTATTTTCTCGGAAGTCGTCTCGACATTCTCCGGCAAGGCGCTGTTCGGCTACCGCTCGATGGTGCTCGCGACCATGGCGATCTGCATCATCTCGTTCATGGTGTGGCTGCATCATTTCTTCACCATGGGCGCCGGCCCCGATGTCAACGCGATCTTCGGCATCGCCAGCATGATCATCGCGGTACCGACCGGCGTAAAGATCTATAATTGGCTGTTCACGATGTATGGCGGGCGCATTCGCTTTGAAACGCCGATGTTGTGGTCGATCGGGTTCATGGTGACGTTCATCATCGGCGGCTTGACCGGCGTTCTGCTCGCCGTGCCGCCCGCCGACTTTCTGCTGCACAACAGCCTGTTCCTGGTCGCGCATTTCCACAATGTAATCATCGGCGGCGTGCTGTTCGGCGCGTTCGCCGGCTATACCTACTGGTTTCCGAAGGCCTTCGGTTTTCGCCTGCACGACGGTCTCGGCAAAGCGGCGTTCTGGTTCTGGCTGGTCGGTTTCTATGTCGCCTTCATGCCGCTCTACGTCCTCGGCTTTCTCGGCATGACGCGACGCATGCAGCATTACGATGTCGCGGAGTGGCGCCCCTGGCTGATCATAGCCGCCTTCGGCGCCGTCCTCATCACGATCGGCATCATCTTTCAGGTCGCGCAGCTCGTCGTCAGCATCCGCAGCCGCGCGGAACTGCGCGACCGCACCGGCGATCCCTGGCACGGCCGCTCGCTGGAATGGGCCACCGCTTCGCCACCGCCGGTTTTCAACTTCGCTATCCTGCCCGATGTGCAAGGCGAGGACGCCTATTGGCACCAGAAATCGCGCGCCAGGCAGCAGGACCTCGAGACCAACGACCGGCATTACCAGGACATCGAGATGCCGCGCAATTCGCCGACCGGATTCGTTTGCGCGTTCTTTGCGACCGTGATGGGCTTTGCCTTGATCTGGCACATCTGGTGGATGGTCGCCGTAGGCGCGATCGGCGCCTTCGCCACGTTCGTCGTGTTCGCCTGGCGCGACCATGACGAATACATCATCCCGGCAGCGGAAGTCGCGCGCATCGACCGCGCCAATCTCGCCGAGCGGCGGGCGCTCGCCAGCCTGGAGGCCGCGCCATGACCGACACCACGTTGGCGTATCCGGGCAGCGACCCGCATCAGCTGGGGAGCATGGCGTTAGCGGCAGCGCATAGCGGTCCCCCGCCCAAGCGCATCGTCACCGGCTACGGTTTTTGGATCTTCATCCTCAGCGACATGATAATGTTCTCGGCGTTCTTCGCGACCTATGCCGTTTTGCTGGGGCAGACGGCGGGCGGCCCGAGCGGGCGCGAGCTGTTCGACCTCCGCAATGTCGCGATCGAAACCGGCTTGCTGCTCGCCTCGAGCTTTACCTGCGGCCTCGCAAGCATTGCGGCGGACGAGCGCAACGCGTTCTGGTTCCAGATTGCCATGGCGGTCACCTGCGCCTTCGGCCTCGGCTTTCTCGCGATCGAAGGCAGGGAATTCGCAAGCCTCGTGGCTCAAGGCGCAGGGCCGTCGCGCAGCGCGTTTCTGTCGGCGTTTTTTACGCTGGTAGGCTGCCACGGGCTGCACGTCTCGGCCGGCATATTGTGGCTATTGACGATGATGGCGCAGGTCGTCGCCAAAGGGTTTCGGGCGGATATCCTGCGCCGCATCCTGTGCTTTGCGCTGTTCTGGCACGCGCTCGACATCATCTGGATCGCCGTTTTCACCGTGGTGTATTTGTTGGGAAGCGCCGCATGAGCAACCAAGACATCGGCCATGACGCCGACCTCGCCCCGGGCGACGAGCACATCGAAGGCGGTGGCGTCGGAGCACGAGTCCTCGGCTATCTCACCGGGCTAGGCCTCGCGATTCTGCTGACGGCGACCTCTTTCTTCGTCGCGGGCACCGATCTGGTCTGGCAGCCGAGCATCCCGGTCGCGCTTGTCGTGCTGGCGATCGCGCAGATGGGCGTCCACCTGGTGTTCTTCCTGCACATCACCACCGGGCCCGACAACACCAACAACGTGCTGGCGCTGGCATTCGGCGTCCTGATCGTGCTTCTGGTGATGGCCGGATCGCTCTGGATCATGGCGAACCTCAACCACAACATGATGCCGATGGATCAGTTGATGCACATGCAGCGGTAGACAGCGCTCCACGGCGGCCGCCAGCAATTAGAGCTTCTTTCAGGTTTCATTAAGGCGTCATTAATCACGAAAACTTGTTGTTCTCCAACAGGTTGGGTTGTTCGCGAGTGTGGCCGATGAGTGACAGCATTTTATGCAAAAGCCGTCTATCTGCGCGCCATGGATGGCGTCGGCGCTCGGCGCCTCGCAAACCGATCTGTTGGAGAATAAGACTAATGAAGAAGTTCCTGCTTGCTACTGTGGCCCTCGTCGCTCTCGGCGCGACCGTGCCAGCACTCGCCGCCGATCTCGCGGCTCGCCCCTATACCAAGGCCGCGCCTTACGTCGCTCAGCCGATCTACAACTGGACGGGCTTCTACATCGGCGGTCACCTCGGCGGCGCGTTTTCGAGCGACAACAATTTCAACGGCCTCGTGACCGGCAACAACGGCAACGGCCGCTTCCTCGGCGGCGTGCAGGTTGGTGGCGACTACCAGTTCGCCCCCAATTGGGTGCTGGGCATCGAAGGCCAGTACTCTTGGCTGGCCAACAACAACGGCGGGGTCATCTTCCCGGGCGGCTTCACTTACACCAACAACCAGCGCGGGCTCGGTTCGGTGACTGGCCGCGTCGGCTACACCTGGGGACCGGCACTGCTCTACGTCAAGGGCGGCTATGCCTTTTCCGACAACAACGAAAACGTGACCCTCGGCGGCGCGCCGATCGCGTTCGCGTTCGATAGCGACCACAAGAACGGCTACACCGTCGGCGCGGGCGTCGAATACATGTTCGCCCAGAACTGGTCGGCCAAGGTCGAGTATCAGTATTACAACTTCGGCAAAAGCCGGTTCATCGCCCCGGCCGCTTTGGCGCCGTTCGGCAGCTTCACCACCGACGATCATGTCGTGAAGGCCGGGCTGAACTATCGCTTCAACTGGGGTGGCCCGGTGGTCGCCAAATATTGATCGCCTCTTAACGCAAAGCAGCGGAAAGGCCGGCCTTGTGCCGGCCTTTTTGTTTTCATCCCCCAGATGCTTCAAATTTTCCAGAGTTGTTAACCGGGTAACGCGATACTGCCGCCCGCAATTCAACTTTTGCGGGCGGGGACGGCATGGCGGGGCGATTTTCGATCGGTAAACTCGGCTGGCTAATAGGATTTTTGCGGCCCCGCTGGGGCGTCAGAGGCAGCCTGTTCGCCGCCTTCGCGGTGATCGCCGGCATGGCCATCGTTATCTCTGCCGGCGCCGGCTTGGTGCTCGGGCAGCTCGGCCGGACCATGGAGGACCTCAGCGGACGGGACATCCCGCGCCTCGCAGCCAGCCTGCAGCTGGCGGCGCAGAGCGCAAGCCTTGCCAGTCAGGGACCGTCGCTGCTCTCGTCCGAAAGCGAGGACGCGCTCAACGAGCGCTCCAAAAAGATGAAGGAAGCCCAGGCGGTCACGTTGGAAAAGCTCGGCCAGATCATCGAGCTCGGCGCCGACAAGTCGGTTGTCGCAGCTCTCACCGAGACCATGAAGAACATCGACGATGCCATCACGAGCCTGGGCAATGCGGCGCGCGAGCGGCTATCGGCCGCAGCAGGGCATGCGAAGCTATACGAAGCGCTGCGCAGCGCGCAGGCGGCCTTTGTCGCCGCCGCCACCCCCGCGATGCTTGATTCCCAAACCCAGATCAACGCCATCCTCGGCTCCGCCAATCTTTCCCCTGACGATGCGGCGGAAGCCGCGCGCACCGTGGAGCAGCTCGGCAACGTCATCGCCAGCGGCCATCTCACCGCATCCCAATTGATCGCGGCGCTTTCGGCCAATGGCAGCGAAACGCTTGATACGATCGAGAAGGAATTCAAGGCTTCGAAAGAGCGCGCCAAATCGAACCTCGATTTGCTGCCGAAGAATTCCGGGACCAAGGCGCTGACCGATGCCGCCATGAAATTGCTGGCGTTCGGTGAGGGCAAGACCGGAGTCTTCAAGGTTCGCCAGAAGGAGCTGGACTCCAATGATTACGGCCAGATCGTTCTCGACGAGACCCGCAAGCTCAATGTCGGCCTCGGCATCAGCGTGCAGCAGCTGGTGGACGGCGTGCAGCACGAGACCGACGCCTCGACCTGGCAGGCGCGCAAGGAGATCTCGCTTGCGACCACGGTGATGCTGGCGCTCGGCGGCCTTACGCTGATCGGGTCCGTGCTGTTCGTCTGGCTCTATGTCGGCCGCAACATCCTGCGCCGGATTCGCAGCCTGCAGCGCTCGATGCAGCTGCTGTCCGACGGCGACCTCGAATCGGAAATCTACCGGAGCCACCAGCACGACGAGATCGCCTCGATGGCGAATTCGCTGCAGGTTTTCCGCGAGAGCATGATCGAGGCCCGCGCGCTCTCCGCCGATCAGGACAAGGATCGCATCGCCAAGGCCGAACGCGCCTCCCGGATGGAGGCGCGGATCGTCGAATTCGAGGCAACCGTGCGCGGCGCGCTGGATAGCTTACAGAAATCGGCCAATTCCATGGAGACCACGGCGCAAAGCATGTCGGCGACCGCCGATCAATCGAGCGCCCTGGTCAACGCCGTAGCGGCAGCCGCCGAGCAAGCCTCGGTCAACGTGCAAACGGTGTCCTCGGGCACCGAGGAACTATCCTCTTCGATCAACGAAATCAGCCGTCAGGTCGTCACCTCGGCAGAGATCGCCCGCAAGGCGGTCGATGAAGCGGGCTCGACCGATGCGACCATGCAGGGGCTGGCCGACAATGCCGGCCGCATCAGCGTCGTGATCGATTTGATTCAGACCATCGCGTCGCAGACCAATCTGCTCGCGCTCAACGCCACCATCGAGGCCGCGCGCGCCGGCGAAGCCGGCCGCGGCTTTGCGGTGGTCGCCTCCGAGGTGAAGAGCCTCGCCAACCAGACCGCCAAGGCGACCGATGAAATCCGTTCGCAGATCGCCAATATGCAGCAGGTCACGAATTCGGCGGTCGGTGCGATCCGAAACATCGGTACCATCATCGGCGAGATCAACGACGTCACCACCGCGATTGCCGCTGCCGTCGAGGAGCAGGGGGCGGCGACGCGCGAAATCGCCCGCAACATCCAGCACGCCGCTGGCGGAACGTCCGAGGTTTCCAGCAACATCGTCGGGGTATCGACCGCCTCCGCCGAGGCCGGCTCGGCCGCGGGCGAAGTGCTGAGCGCCTCAGGGGAGCTGCGCCGCGAGGCCGACGTGCTGCGCGCGGAAATCGACGCGTTCCTGTCGAACATCCGGGCTGCCTAACAGCGCAAACAGCAAGCCGTCGGACTTCGTCATTCCGGGATGGTCCGAAGGACCAGGCCTCAGATGCACAATTGTGCATCGGGGAATCTCGAGATTCCGGGTTCGATGCTGCGCATCGCCCCGGAATGACGGCCTAAATCAAGCACCCATGTGTTTTGCTCTAGCCCGCATCTATTTTTTCGGCTGGCGCCGCGCCGATTGTGCGGCTAAGCCGGTAGGAGAAAATTGCGGCGCGAAACAATGCATTCGAAAACAGACATTATTCAATCCTCGGCCGAGGCACTGCGATACCCCCGGGAACAGCATCCCGGCCCCGATCAGGTGGTCGAGGTCAGGCCCGGCGTGTTGTGGGTCCGCCTGAAACTGCCGTTCCGCCTCAACCACGTGAACATCTATCTGCTCGAAGACGGCGATGGCTGGGCGATGGTGGATTCCGGTTTTGGCAATGAGGAATCGATCGCGGCCTGGACCATCCTGTTCGAAGGCCCGCTGGCGCATGTCAAAATCACCCGGCTGATCGTGACCCATTCTCATCCCGACCATGTCGGCCTGGCGGGGTGGATCGTCGAGCGTTTCGATTGCCCGCTTCATATGTCGCAGGTGGAATATCTGCAGTCGGTCTATCATCAGAACCGCGGCACCGAGGAGCGCCGCAACGCGCAGCGGCTGTTCTTCCGCCGTCACGGCATGGACGAGAACCTGACCGACAATCTGCTCAGCCGCGGCCAGGATTATCTGAAGCGGGTTTCGATCCTGCCGCCGTCCTATCGCCGCATCTCGCATGGCGACGAGATTTCGATCGGCACGCGGCGCTTCAAGGTGAGCACCGGCGGCGGCCATGCGCTCGACCAGGTGATGCTGTATTGTGCCGCCGACAAATTGTTCCTCTCCGCCGACCAGGTGCTGAGCAAGATTTCGCCCAATGTCAGCGTCTGGGCGGTCGAGCCCGACCAGAACTCGCTCGGCGAATATCTGGCATCGCTGGCGAGCCTGACCACGACGCTGCCCTATGACGTCATCGTGCTGCCCGGCCACGGCGTGCCGTTTTACGGACTGAAGACGCGCATCAAGCAGTTGGCCGATCATCACGAGGAACGCTGTCGACTAATCGCCGATGCCTGCCGCGAAGTGCCTCAAACCTCCAAGGAACTGGTGCCCGTGGTATTCCACAAGCATGTGCTCGACGTGCACCAGATGGGTTTTGCCGCCGGCGAATTGATCGCCCATGTCAATTACATGCTGGTGGAAGGGCGCCTAACGGCCGAGGAAGCCGACGGCGTGCTGCGTTTCAGGACGACGTAAGCCTCCGGAATGCGGCGCGGCGATCGGGCGTGACGTGATCCAATCTGATCGAGGATCATCGAAGAACTTCGCCGCATCGGCGGTCAATCATCGCACTCCGTAAGCAAGACGGCCCTGCAGCTCCTTGACGAACTGGGAAGCCGCGTAGCAGAGCACGAAGTAGATAATGCCGACGGTCAGGTACATTTCGACCAGCCGGCCGTCGCGCTGGGCGATCTTGGTCGCGGCGCCCAACAGGTCGGTCGCCGAAATGACGTAGACCAGCGAGGTGTCCTGGAACAGCACGATGGTCTGGGTCAGCAGGATCGGCAGCACGTTGCGGATCGCCTGCGGAAACAGCACGTAAATGTAAGCATGGCGCTTGGAGAGCCCGAGCGCATCGCACGCCCAATATTGTCCGGGCGCGATCGAGCGGAAGCCGGCGCGCACGATCTCGGCGTAATAGGCCGCCTCGAACAGCACAAAAGTCACGAAAATCGTCAGCGACGCTCCGACCGCGACCGGGCGGCCGGAGCGGGTCACCCATCCGATCGCCCAGGGAACCAGGAAGAACACCCAGAAGATTACAAGAATGAGCGGTATCGACCGCATCAGGTTCACATAGGCCGTCGCCGGCGTGGAGATCAGCCGGTTCGGCGACAATCGCGCGACCGCGATCAGACTGCCGAAAACGATACCGCCGGTGACACCCACCAGCGTGATCTGCACCGTGAACCAGAGGCCCTGCAGCAGATAGGGCAGCGCAGCGGCGATCGCGGAAAGGTCGACCATCATGGCCTCGAACTCCCGCCGGCAAGACTCGGCAAGCACATGGCCCGCTCGATGCGATGCATGATCTGCCAGGCGATCAGCGCGATGGCGAGGTAGACCATGGTCACCACGCCGAATGCCTCAAAAGTGCGGAAGGTATTTTCGTTGATCTCCCGCGCCGTCGCCGTCAGTTCGACGAGGCCAATCGTCAAGGCCACCGACGTGTTCTTGAAGATGGTCATGAACTCGTTGGTGAGTGTCGGCAGGATGATCCGGAACGCCTGTGGCAACAGGATCAGGCGGTACATGTTGGCCCGGCTAAAGCCGAGCGCGTTCGCGGCCTGGATCTGTCCCTGCGGCAGGGCCTGCAGCCCGGCACGGACCTGCTCGGCGATCCGGGCGGCGGTGAAGAGACCCAGACAAATCAGTGCCGGGACAAAACTTCCCCATGGCGGGTCCATCTGCTTGATCACCATGCCTAGGCGAACCGGCAGCAACTCGGGCAGAATGAAGTACCAGAAGAACATCTGCACCAGCAGCGGAATGTTCCTGAAAACTTCGACGTAAACCCGCCCGATCCTGGGAAGGATTCCTTTCGGCAACGTGCGCGTGACGCCGACAAGCGTGCCCACGACCAGCGCGATGGTCCAGGCGCCGAGCGCAAGCGAAAGCGTCCAGCCGAGGCCGCTCAGGATCCAGTCGAGATATCGCCCTGCGCCGTCGGGGGTCGGTTCGAACAGCAGCGACATCCGCGACCCTCCGGACTAAGGCGCAGTGGTCATTGGCCGTTCGCCTTGTCGCTCGGGGCCTTGACCAATTCCTTGAGCTTGTCGGACTGGGGGAAATTCAAATTGATGTTCTTCGGAGGTATCGGGCTTTCGAACCATTTGGCGTAGAGCTTATCGTAGAGGCCCGACTTCATCGCTTCCGTCAGCGCATCATCGACCAGTTTTTTGAATTCGGGATCACCCTTCGGCATCATCACGCCGTAGGGGTCGCTCGGGAACGCATCGGCAAGAAAGGCGAAATTATCCGGAGCCGACGAAGTCGCCTTGAGGCCGGCGAGAAGGATATCGTCCTCCATGAAGGCCTGGGCACGGCCGGTTTCGACCAGGAGGAAGGATTCGGCGTGATCCTTGCCCTGCAGGATCTTCATGCCGAGGGCCTTATCGGTGTTGAGCTTGGCGACGAACTGCGCCGTGTTGGTGCCCTGGGTCACGGCGACGGTCTTGCTTTTCAGATCGTCGGTGGTTTTCAAGCCCGATGATTTCAGCGCGATCCATTTGAACTGCGGCGCATAGAAAATCACGGAGTAGGCGACCTCCTGCTGACGCGCGATGGTATTGGCGGTCGAACCGCATTCGATATCGACCGTCCCGTTCTTGACCAGCGGGATCCGGTTCGATGAATTGACGCCCTGATAGGCTATTTTGAGGTCGGGCAAGCCAAGCCTGGCCTTCACTTTCGCAACCACCAGGCTGCAGAGCTCGAGCGAAAAGCCGATCGGCTTTTGATTATCGTCCAGGTAGGAGAACGGCACCGAGGAGTCGCGGTTACCGATCGTGATGGTGCCGGAATCCTTGATTTTCTGCAACGCCGGGCCGAGGCTTTGCGCGAAGGCAAGCGGCGGGCTGAAAGCAAGCAGAAGACATGAAGCCATAAGGCCCCTGACGAGTTTCGTCATGGTGATCCCATTCCCTCTTCCAAAGTTGCGCCTCTCGGCCGGCGCTTTAAGCGCCAGCCTCACCTCACCGATGCGACCGCCGCATCGACTGCATCGCCGAGACGTTCGACGATCATATCCACCTGCTCCCGGTTCACGATGAACGGTGGAGCGAGCAGAACATGGTCTCCCCGGACGCCGTCGATCGTGCCACCCATCGGGTAGACCATCAGGCCGCGCGCCATCGCTTCGCGCTTGATCAGCGCGTTCAGCTTCAATTCGGGAGCAAAGGGCTGTTTGGTATCGCCATCGGAAACCATCTCGACGCCGCGGAACAGGCCGCGCCCGCGGATGTTGCCGACGTAATGGTGGTTGGCAAAGCGCTCTTCCAGGCGTCGCTGCAAATGGCCGCCCATCGCGGCCACGTTGGCAAGCAGGCCGTCGCGGCGAATCACCTCCTGCACGGCGAGCCCTGCGGCGGCGGCCATCGGATGACCCATATATGTGTGCCCGTGCTGGAAGAAGCCTGAACCTTTCGAGAAGGCGTCGAAAATCTGCTTGCTGAGCAAGACCGCGCCGACCGGCTGATAGCCGCCGCCGAGACCCTTGGCGATCGCGATCAAGTCAGGGGCGATGCCATCCTGTTCGCAGGCGTGCAGCGTCCCGGTGCGGCCCATGCCGCACATCACCTCATCGAGAATCAGCAGCACGCCGTAGCGGTCGCAAATCGCGCGGATCCGTTTGAAGTAATCGGCAACCGGCGGCACCGCGCCCAAGGTCGCGCCGACGACGGTCTCCGCCACGAATGCGATGACCTGATCGGAGCCGAGCTCGAGGATCTTGTCCTCGAGCGCTTGCGCGGCACGCGCCGCATAGGCGGCGTCGCTCTCGCCAACTTCCTGCAGGCGGTAGGCATAGCAGGGGTCGATATGGTGGGTTTCGATCAGTAGCGGACGAAACTGCGCGCGGCGCCATTCGTTGCCGCCGGCCGCGAGCGCCCCCAGCGTGTTGCCATGATAGCTCTGATGGCGGGCGATGATGTGCCGGCGCTGGCTTTCGCCTTTCTCGACAAAATACTGGCGGGCCATCTTCAGCGCCGCCTCGATCGCCTCCGATCCGCCGCTCACGAGATAGACATGGTCGAGGCCCGCAGGCGCATCCTCGACCAGACGATCCGCCAGCCTCTCGGCGATCTCGGTCGTGAAGAAGCCGGTATGGGCATAGGCGATGGTATCGAGCTGGCTGTGCAGGGCCGCGAGAACATCCGGGTGACCGTGACCGAGACAGGACACCGCCGCGCCGCCGGATGCATCGAGGTAGCTTTTGCCATCGCGGTCGAACAGTTCGATGCCCTTGCCGCCGACGGCGACCGGCATCACGGCATTGGCGGAGCGGTGAAGAATATGGGTCATGACGGTTTCTTGCCGCCTCTCGGCTTGAGATGGGTGTTCAACGCCGCCAGGTGCTGGTCGGTATGCCGAAGCGTGGCGAGCGCGTCGTCGCCACCGCGTCCGGCGATGACGGCGCCAAGGACTTCGGCGACGGCAAAGGCCGGCGACATGGCGTGAAAGAATGACGGGCTGTCGGTCGGAACGACGACGACATGTTGCGCAATCTGCGCCAGCGGCGCGACCTCGCTGTCGGTGATGGCGACGACGGCCATCCCCTGCTCGACCGCATATTCTGCCAATTCCACGGTCAGGCGCGTATACGGCAGCACGCTTACGACCAGAAGCACATCGCGGCTGGTGGCCCTGGCCAGGGCATCGGCCCCGGTTGCCGCAATCCCGTCGATATGGACCGAGCGGTCACCGACCAGCGTGAGCACATAATGAAGATGCCAGGCAATGGAATGGCTCGATCGCAATCCAAGGCAATAGATCCGCCGCGCCGAAGCCAGCGTCCTCGCGGCGGCGACAAGACGGTCGAGACTGACCGCGGTTGCGAGGCGCTCGATCTGGCCAGAGATCGACTTCAACATGTCGGCGGCCAGCGCCTTGTCGCCCTTCAGCTTCTGGCTGACGAGTTGGACGCCGGCCTTGCCGGCGAAACCGAGATCACCCTCGCGCACCGCCGCGGCATAGAGCTCGCGCACATCGTCATAGCCGTCCATGCCGAGATGTTTTGCCAGGCGGGTCATGGTCGCGGGCTGCACGCCGGCCTGGCGCGCCTGCTCGCGCATCGACAGCAGCGCCACGTCGCGAGGCCGGTCGAGCACGTATCGCGCGCCGGCCTGAAGCTGGACCGACATGGTGTCGAACGCCTTGATGATCTGCTCGGTCAGCGGGCCGTGATCCATGCCCAATCTTAACCATCAGCGCCAGTTTTGCAACA
>DATBYN010000198.1:0-3828 GCA_036513695.1 Bradyrhizobium sp.
CAAAGTTTTAGGACACTGCCGAGATATTCGTCGGGGGTGAGGATCGTGGCCTCGATCCACGGCTCCTCGATCTCGGCGATCTTGACCACGTCGGGCATGTCGATCGGATTGTGGATCTCGATCACCTGTCCGTCGGTCAGATGCATCTTGTAGATCACTGAAGGTGCGGTCGCGATCAGATTGAGGTCGAACTCACGCTGCAGCCGCTCCTGGATGATTTCCAGATGCAACAGCCCCAGAAAACCGCAGCGGAAGCCAAAACCCAGTGCGGCCGAGGTTTCCATCTCGAACGAAAAACTCGCGTCGTTGAGGCGCAATTTGCCCATCGCTGCGCGCAAGGTTTCAAAATCGTTGGCATCGACTGGGAACAGGCCGCAGAACACGACCGGGATAGCCGGCTTGAAGCCCGGCAGCATGTCGGTCACCGGCTTGCGGTCGTCGGTGATGGTGTCGCCGACGCGCGTATCGGCGACTTCCTTGATGGCGGCGGTGATAAAACCGATCTCGCCGGGGCCGAGTTCCTCGATCTGGGTCATCTTTGGCGTAAAGAAACCGACGCGCTCGATGTCGTAAGCAGCGTTGGTGCCCATCATGCGGATGCGCTGGCCTTTTTTTAGCGTGCCGTCGACGATGCGCACCAGCACCACGACGCCGAGATAGACATCGTACCAACTATCGACCAAGAGCGCCTTCAGCGACGCCTCGCGATCGCCCTTCGGCGGCGGCAATCGGTGCACGATCGCTTCCAGCACGTCGTCGATGCCGAGGCCGGTTTTGGCCGAGATCATCACCGCGTCCGACGCATCAATGCCGATCACGTCCTCGATCTGCTGCTTGACCTGGTCGGGTTCGGCGGCTGGTAGGTCGATCTTGTTGAGCACCGGCACGATCTCGTGACCGGCGTCGAGCGCGTGATAGACGTTGGCAAGCGTCTGCGCCTCGACGCCCTGGCTGGCGTCGACCACAAGCAGCGAGCCCTCGCAGGCGGCGAGCGAGCGCGAAACCTCATAGGCGAAGTCGACATGGCCGGGGGTGTCGATCAGATTCAGGGTATAGGTCCGGCCGTCCTTGGCCGGGTAGGTCAGCCGCACCGTCTGCGCCTTGATGGTGATGCCGCGCTCGCGCTCGATATCCATGGAATCGAGCACCTGTTCCTTCATCTCGCGCGCCGCCAAGCCGCCGGTGGTCTGAATCAGGCGGTCGGCCAGCGTCGATTTGCCATGGTCGATATGCGCAACAATGGCGAAGTTGCGGATGTTGGAAATAGGGATGGATGTCATGGGCGCGAGATAGCACTGGCGCCCCGGGGCGGCAACTATATTGCGCCGTTTTAACGGCGCTTCTTCACGCCAAGCTGATTCCACTTGCGCCCAAAACGCGCTACGCAGAAGTCCATGTCGACTGCTTCATTTTTGCCCGCGGCCGCGCGGGCGCGCCGCAGGCCCATCATCCGGCGGCTCAAGGCATGGCTTGCGGCCACGGCCTGCGATCCCAAAGCGAGCCTGTGGCTGGTGATCGGGTTTGCCATCGCCCATGCGGTGCTCTGGACCCTGATCCTGATCAATCTGAAGGCGGCGCAGGACGTCCATATGGACGTCGCGGAGGCCTTTGCCTGGGGCCAGAAGTTCCAGTTCGGCTACGGAAAACATCCGCCGCTGGCCGGCTGGGTCGCCGGCCTCTGGTTCAAGCTATTTCCGGTCAAAGACTGGGCCACTTACGCATTGGCGATGGCGACACTCGGTTGCGGTCTTGTGATCACCTGGTTGATCGCGCTTCGCGTCGTCGATTACCGCCGCGCGTTCTTTGTCGTGGTGATGCTCGCGCTCTACCCGATCTTCAATTTCAAGGGATTCAAATATAATCCCGATCTGCTGCAGCTCGTCCCGCTGCCGCTGCTGGTGCTGGCTTATCTGAATGCGTTTGAGAAACGCAGCGTCCGCGCCGGCCTGTGGCTTGGCCTCGCCGGCGCGCTGGCGCTGATGACGAAATACTGGGTGCTGACCATGATCGGCGCCATTGGTCTCGCCGCGCTGATTCATCCCGAGCGGCTAAAATTCCTGCGCTCGCCGGCACCGTGGGTCGCGATCGCGACGCTTGTCGTCGCCATGATTCCGCATCTGGTGTGGCTCAAAGAGGTCGACTTCTTGCCGCTGACCTATGCCGGCGATGTCTATGGATTGTCGAGCCGCGCGCAGAGCGTTCAGCTCGTGCTCGGCTATCTCGGTCACAATCTGGCGCTGCTTGCGGTGCCGGTGGTGCTGGCGCTGATCGCACTGGCGCGGGTGCCACGATGGTGGGCGAAACCGTCCGCGCTGTTCGCGCACGTGTGGTCACGCGGTCCCAATCCGGGCGTGAATCTGCCGCAGGCGCTCAACATCTGGATCATCCAGATCGTGGTTGCGATCGGGCCGCCGCTCGGCGGCCTGATTTTCACGATCTATATGAAGACCGATTGGGGAATCTCGCTGTTCTTCCTGACCCCGTTGGCGCTGGTCGCAATTCCGTTGCTACGCGTTCAGAAAATCGCGCTGTTTCATATCGCGGCGATCTGGCTCGTCGTCACGCTCGCAGCGCTTGCCGCCTCGCCCTACATCGCGAGGGAAGAGATGGCGGTGAATCCAAATGGCGCTGCGACCTATGGCGCGCGCTCCGAGCTTGCGCGCGAGCTGACGGAAGCCTGGCGCACGCGCTTTAACTCACGATGGGCGGTGGTCGCCGGCACCACGGAAATGGGCGAGCCGATGACGTTTTACAGTCCCGATCACCCGGCGCCATTCACGCCGGGAGAATTATGGTCGTCGGGGTTGACCTCGCTCGAGGAAGCAAAACGGCTTGGCTTCATCGGCATCTGCGATACCACCGACGGGCGGCTGCCGGTCTGCGAGGCCTGGATGAAGGAGAACGGCAAGGACGCCGAGCAGCTCGCGATCACGACGCAGCGCTTCTTTCACGGGCATCCCGGGCCTGCGATCAGCTGGAAAGTTCATATTGTGCCACCGGCGAAGTAGAAGATTTGCCGTCGTCCCGGCTCAAGGCCGGGACGACGAAGAATCTTGATCACGTATTCTCTTCGTTGAACTTGCTGCCGACCAATTCGGTGATGGCGTCGACGGCGGCTTGCGCGTCGGGGCCGATCGCGGAGACGGTGATTGATGTGCCAGGTCCGGCCGAGAGCATCATCAATCCCATGATCGAAGTGCCGCCGACGGTCTCGCCGCCTTTGGTCACCCAGACCTCGGCATTGAAGCGCTCGACCATCTGCACGAATTTCGCGGAAGCGCGCGCATGCAGGCCGCGCTTGTTGATGATGGGAAGTTCGCGCGACACCGCGCCCGTTGGGACGCTCGGCCCGGCCTCGTTCTCAGGCGACGGGGCGTCGTCGCTCATTTGCCGGCGAGAACCCGGCTTGCAATTGTGACGTATTTGCGGCCGGCTTCCTGGGCCATCGCGATCGCGTCGGGCAGCGAACGTTCTTCGCGAACTTTTGCCAGTTTGACCAGCATGGGGAGGTTGATGCCCGCGAGCACTTCCACCTTCGGGCGGCTCATGCAGGAGATCGCGAGGTTGGAAGGCGTGCCGCCGAACATGTCGGTGAGGATAGCAACGCCATCCCCCGAGTCGACGCGGTTGACCGCTTCAATAATGTCGCTGCGACACAAATCGGAGTCGTCCTCGGCTCCGATCGTCACGGCTTCGATTTGCTTTTGCGGGCCCATGACATGTTCGAGCGCCGCCTTGAACTCGTCGGCAAGGCGCCCATGGGTCACAAGTACTAGACCAATCATCGGAAACTCCTCGCGGGTGCTTTTTGGTGCACCGCACGAACGC
>DATBYN010000199.1:0-5021 GCA_036513695.1 Bradyrhizobium sp.
GGGTGGGTCAGCGGCGCGCCGGGGGTCAGCACCAGCGCTGCGAAATTGGCCCACGATACCTTGCGCAAATCGGCGGTAATGAAGCCGGCCTTCGCGGCTTCGGCGAGCTTTTCCACGCCGTCGTCGCTGGCAATCACTTCCGCCCCGCCCGCCTTCAGCGCGTGGCAGCTCGCCAGCCCCGATCCGCCGAGGCCGAACACCGCGATCGTCTTGCCCGCAAAGGAGGTGACGGGGATCATGACGTGACATCGGTCATTCCGGGGCGTGCGAAGCACGAACCCGGAATCTCGAGATTCCGGATTGCCGCTTCGCGGCCTCCGGAATGACGATGGAGGGAGTGAACCATCATCACCGCAGCTTCAGCGTGGAGAGGCCGGCCAGCGCCAGCATCACCGAGATGATCCAGAACCGGATCACGATCTGCGGTTCGGTCCAGCCCAGTTGCTCGAAATGGTGATGGATCGGCGCCATCCGGAACACGCGCTTGCCGGTGAGCTTGAACGACACCACCTGCACGATCACCGAGACCGCCTCCAGCACGAACAATCCGCCGATCACGGCAAGCACGATCTCGTGTTTGACCGCGACCGCGATCGAGCCGAGCATGCCGCCGAGCGCCAGCGAGCCGGTGTCACCCATGAAGATCGACGCCGGCGGCGCATTGAACCACAGGAATCCCAGGCCCGCGCCCAGCACCGCGCCGCACAGCACTGCGAGCTCACCGGTGCCGGCGACATAGTTGATCTGCAGATAGTCGGAAAACACCGCGTTGCCGACGAGATAGGCGATCAGGCCGAAACTTGCCGATGCGATCATGACCGGCACGATCGCAAGACCGTCGAGACCGTCGGTCAGGTTGACCGCGTTGCCGGCGCCGACAATGATGAACGCGCCGAAGATGACAAACAGCCAACCGAAATTCAGGATCACATCCTTGAAGAACGGAATCACCAGCGCGCTGGAGAGCTGGTCGCGTCCAAGCCGGACCAGCGCGTAGCACGCGGCCAGCGCAATCACCGCTTCGATCGCGAGCCGGATTTTTCCGGCAAAACCGCTATGGCTCTGTTTTGTCACCTTCAGGTAGTCGTCGTAGAAGCCGACGAAGCCAAAACCGAGCGTCACCGCGAGCACGATCCAGACGTAAGGGTTGAGCGGATTGGCCCACAGCAAGGTCGAGACCACGAGGCCTGAAAGGATCATCAGCCCGCCCATGGTCGGCGTGCCGATCTTGGTGATGAGATGCGATTGCGGGCCGTCGGTGCGGATCGGCTGGCCCTTGCCCTGGCGCAGCCGCAGATGATCGATGATCCAGGGGCCGAACAGGAACACGAACAACGCCCCGGTCACCATCGCCCCGCCGGTGCGAAAGGTGATGTAGCGGAACACGTTCAGAAACGTGTGCAAAAAGCCGAAACCGGGAACCGTGTTGGAAAGGTCGATCAGCCAGTAAAACATTCAATTCCGCCCTATACCGCGGCTTCATCCTGCGCGGTCCTGCCGGGAAAGCGCTTTTCGAGCGCGTTCACAATTATTTTCATCTTCGAGCCGAGCGATCCCTTGATCATGATCGCGTCGCCGGCACGTATTGCAGCAACCGCCTGCGCTTCGAGACCCGCCGCGCTTTCGGCATAGCCGCCCCGTTTACCCGCGGAAAGGGCGTCCCACAAGTTACGCATCAGCGGACCGCAACAATAAACCAGATCGATGTGGCCGGCCTTGATCGCCTCGTTCAGGCCGCGGTGCAGCGCGGGACCGGTTGGACCGAGTTCGAGCATATCGCCGAGCACCGCAATGCGCCGGCCACGCGGGCCGACAGCGGCCCGGCCAAGCACGTTGAGCGCCGCGGCCATCGACGCCGGATTGGCGTTATAGCTTTCATCGATCAGGGTGGCCTCGCCGTTGGCAAGCTCAAGCACGCGGCGGGCGCCGCGGCCGGCCGCCGGCTCGATCTGCGACAGCGACAACGCCGCGCGGGCGAGGTCCGCGCCTACGAGCGTGGCTGCCGCCAGCACGGCGAGCGAATTCATCGCCATGTGACGGCCGGGCATGCCGAGCTTGTAGGTGACGTCGTGCCCAAGGATATTGGCGTGCACGGCCGAGCAGGCCGCGTGCAGCGACACGTCGAGCAGCCGAGCGTCGGATTTTTCGTCGGTGCCGAACGAGACGATGCGATCGACGCCGAGCTCTTTGGCGCGGCGCTCCAGGCGAGCGAACTGCGAATTGTCGCGGTTGAGCACCACCGCGCCGCCCGCTTCGACGCCTTCAAAGATCTCCGCCTTGGCGTCGGCAATGGCCTCGATGCCGGCAAAGAATTCCAGATGCACCGGCTCGACAGTGGTGATGATGGCGACATGCGGCCGCACCATCTTGACCAGCGGCTGGATTTCGCCCGCGTGATTCATGCCGATCTCGAAGATCGCAAAACGCGCCGACGCCGGGCATCGCGCCACTGACAGCGGCACGCCCCAATGATTGTTGAACGAGGCCGTCGAGGCATGGGTTTCGCCCTGCCCACCCAAGACGCGCCGCAGCGCCTCTTTGGTCGATGTCTTGCCGACCGAACCCGTGACCGCGATCACCTGCGCGTTCAGACGCGCACGCGCGGCGCGGGCGAGATCGACGAGAGCAGCGAGCACGTCGTCGACCACCAACAGCGGCGCATCGCTTGCGAATTTTCCGCGCTGGGCTGTTTCCACCACCGCCAGCGCGGCGCCCGCCTTTAGCGCGGCCATGACAAAATCATGCCCGTCATGGACGTCGCCCTTGATCGCGAAATAGGCTTCGCCGGCGGCAATGGTGCGGCTGTCGATGGAGAGGCCGGTAACCGCTTCCGGCAAAGCGCCATGGATCGAGGCGCGCATCGCCTGCGCCATCGCGCTCACGGTCCACAACGGCGTCGCGCTCATGCGACCCTCGGCGCAAGCGCTGATTCCACCGCATCATGATCGCTGAACGGCAACACGCGGTCGCCGACGATCTGTCCGGTCTCGTGGCCTTTGCCCGCGATCAGCAGCGCATCGCCCGGCTGCAGAGCGGCGATCGCGTTGCGAATTGCTTCCGCGCGGTCGCCGACTTCCTCGGCGCCCTTCGCCGCGCCGAGGATAGCCGCGCGGATTATTTGTGGATTCTCGCTGCGCGGATTGTCGTCGGTGACGATGACATGATCGGCATTCTCGGCCGCAATCGCACCCATCAACGGCCGCTTGCCAGCATCGCGGTCGCCGCCGGCACCGAACACCACGATGAGCTTGCGTTTGGCGTAAGGCCGCAGCGCCTGCAGCGCTTTTGCCAGCGCATCCGGCTTGTGCGCGTAGTCGACGAAAATGGGCGCGCCGTTGTGCTCGCCGACCCGCTCCAGCCGGCCTTTGGCGCCTTCGAGCTGTTCGAGGGCTTCGAACACTTGATCCGCCTCGCTGCCGGTGCCGATCGCAAGGCCTGCGGACACCAGCGCATTCTCGATCTGGAATTCGCCGACCAGCGGCAATCTCACCGTTTGGATTTGGCCGCGATGTTCGAGTGTGAGCTTTTGCGCGAAGCCGTCGATGTCGGCCTCGACCAGGCGAATGCCCTCGCCGGCACCGTCGGCCTCTCGGCCGACCGCAACGATCCGAAGTTTTCGCGCGCGCGCTGCATCGATCACGGCCTGCGAGCAATCATGATCGGCGGAGATCACCGCGGCGCCATCGGCAGCGACCAGATCGCGGAACAGCCGCAGCTTGGCGGCAAGATAATGTGCGACGTCGGGATGGTAATCCATGTGGTCGCGCGACAGATTGGTAAAACCGCCGGCACTGATCCGAACGCCGTCGAGCCGATACTGATCCAGCCCGTGCGATGATGCTTCGAAGGCAAGATGCGTGACGCCTTCACCCGCGATCTCGTCAAGCTGGCGATGCAGCGCGATCGGATCCGGCGTCGTCAGCGATCCGTAGATGGTGCGCTTCGGCGACACCAATCCGATGGTGCCGATGCTGGCCGAGGCATGACCGAGCCTAAGCCAGATCTGCCGTGTGAAGGCGGCGACCGACGTCTTGCCGCTGGTGCCGGTGACGGCCGCGATCGTTGCGGGCTGCCGCGGATAAAATTTCGCCGCCGCCAGCGCCAGCGCGCGGCGCGGATTGGCGGTCACGACGAACGGCACGCGCAAAACGCCTTGCGGCGGATGATCGCCCGCGACCGCGACCCCGCCCGATGCAATCGCCGCATCGATGAAGCGGGCACCGTCGGTTTTACTTCCGGCGAGCGCGAAGAACAGGTCGCCGGGCTTGACCAGACGGCTATCCACGGCAACGCCAGAGACGACCACCGCTTCGGCTTGCGGGTCGATCTTGGCGCCATCGCTGAACAGCTCGCGAAGTCTCATTGTCTCCAGTCCGGCTGAAGCGTGATGTTACGCCTTACTGGGTTGTCTTCGATGCCGCAAGAATAAGGCGGTCGGACGGCGGCAGATCGAAGCGCGGCTCGATGCCCAAAAGCGGCGCAATACGGGCGATCACATTGCCGCCGGTCGGCACCGCATTCCAGCCCGATGTGATGAAACCGTAGGTTTCCTTCAGCGGCTGGGGCTCGTCCAGCATGATCAGAAGCTGGTACTGGGGCTTGTCGGCCGGCAGGATCGCCGTAAAAGCGGTGAGCACCCGCCGCTTGGCGTAGCGGCCGTTGACCACCTTCTCGGCGGTCCCAGTCTTGCCGCCGATGTAATAGCCCTTGACGTCGGCCTTTCTGGCGGTGCCGATCTCGGCATTCAGCCGCATCAGGAATCGCATCTTGTCGCTGGTCTCCGGCTTGATCACCCGCTTTGCGACCGCCATCGCTTCCTGTTCGGTGCGCTTCAGGAACGTCGGCGGAATAAGGTAACCGCCGTTGACCAGCGCGTCGATGCCCATCACCGCCTGCAGCGGCGCCACCGCGACGCCATGTCCGAATGCAATCGTCACCGTGTTCAGTTCGCTCCAGCGTTTCGGCAGGATCGGCGAGGCGCTCTCGGGCAATTCGGTGCGTAGCCGCTCGAGCTGTCCCAT
>DATBYN010000200.1:0-2779 GCA_036513695.1 Bradyrhizobium sp.
CGCCCGGTCGAGCCTTCCTCGAAAATGACGTCGCCTACATCAAATTCATTGATGCATTTTTCGATGGTCATCGTGTCCCCCGCCGTTCTGGCTGGTAGCCCATGTTAGTCGGGAAATCCCGCGGCGCAAACGAGGCAGGCAGGGCCGTCAAGTCTTTTTCCGCAGGGCACAGCATGGCCACAACCGGACACACGCCGCCATGCCCGCTCCATTGTCCAGACCCAAATCCGCCCCGGAATATTTCCTAAAATTTCGGCAAGCCCTGGGGCCGGTAACGATTTCGCAAGCAATTGAAAGTTACCAAATGGTCAATCTTTACTGGAGAATTTGAACGTGAGCGAGCAAATGGCCGAGCAGAGCAGCGGTGAACCCGGTTCCCTCGGCGCCGGGCCGGAGGTTCCCCATTCGCAAGGTACGCCGAGCGCGCCGGTGGCGGCCGGGACGCCGGAAGCGGTCAGCGTCGACTCTCCCCGGATCGCGCCGGACCACGAGGCCCCCAAGCCTGACACCATAGCAGACGCGCCTCAAGCCGAGGCACCGAAGGCCGAGGTGCCCAAGATCGAGACACCAAAGGCTGAGGCATCCGAACCGGCAGCGCCGCCTATGCCCGGCAAGCTGATGATCATGTCTTCCGGCGATCGTTCCTGGGACGGTGACGAAGCGGACACCAAGGCGGAATCCGAGCCGGCATCAGGCATGTTCGGCAAGCGCCGGTTCGCCGCACTGGCGGCTGTGGTGGCGCTCGCGACGGTTGCAGGTGCGCTTGGCGGTGCGCTGGCGACTGCCGGCTATGCGCGTTTCGCCGGCGGCGTCGAGGAAGCATCGAATAAGAACAGCGCGCTGGAAGCCTCCGTTGCGCGGATCGATGCCGACATCCTGGCGCTGAAGGCCGGCGCCGAAAATACGACAAAACTCGGCATGAGCCAGTACAACAAGACCAGCGACCGCCTGGACCGGGTCGAGAAGGCGCAAATCGAACCGGCCGCCAAACTGGCAAAACTCAGCGAAACCGTGGAAAAACTTCGCACCGCGCAGCCGGCTGCCACACCGGTTGCGGCGAGGGACGTCACGGGTTCGATTGCACCGGCTGCAAGCGCATCAGCGGCAGTGCCCGCCGCGGCGCCCAAGACCGACGTCGGCAGGCTGCCGACGGTGGAAGGCTGGGTGCTGCGCGATGTCGCCAATGGCGGCGCGCTGATCGAAGGCCGGCAGGGCATCTACGAAGTCTATGCCGGCGATCCCGTCCCCGGCCTCGGCCGGGTCGACGCCATCCGCCGCCAGGACGGCCGCTGGGTGGTCGTGACCAGCAAGGGCCTCGTGGTCGCGCGCAAGTAGGAACGCAATCGGCAGGGCGATCGCTTCACCCTGACGTGAAGCGATCCTCATTATCGTTCTGTCTGCCGTGAGGCAACGGGTCCGCATTTCGGCTATTTTCTGAAATAGAACCTTACGCAAGAGCCTTGAATAAGGCTCGAAGCGCGGTGTTCGTCAGGACATGAGCCGAATTTTGCGATTTCTTGTTGTATCCCTCATCTTGCTCGCCGGCGTTCTGCCTGTGCGCCATGCGCAGAGCGCGCAGGCGGTGGAGCGCGGTGCCGCGATCACCGATCCCTTGGCGTTGCGCGAACTTGATCGCGGCTGGTTTGGCCTCAACCGCGTCATGCTGCCGACGCGATCGAGCGACGTGCCGCTCACGAACAGCCAGTTGTTCGCATTGCCGTCGATCGCGCCTGTCCGCAAGGCGCTCGACGACGAGTTCGAGCGATACGTCTCAAGGCATAAGCCCAATCTTCCGAACGAAACCATCGGCGTTGGAGATTCCTTCGCGCTTCAGCTATTCGATCGCACGCTGCTTTTTTCCGATGATTCCCGCTTCGTGCTGGCAGGCATCGTCAACCGTATCGACCGCGCTTATGTCGCGCCGGACAGCTGCGGCGAAATCCGGCTGATCTACCGGCTGACGCGGACCGATACGCCTGAGGCGGCAGGCGAGGGCGCCGCCTCGCCGCGGCTGCCGATGACGCTGAACGTGGTGCTCAAAGCCAAAGGCGAGGTTGTGATCGATGGCGGTGGGAAAGCGATCACTTGCGCCGAGATCGCCCGCCGCTGGCTCGCCGTGGGCGATCTGCCGCTGACAGGTGCGGCGCTTGCTGAAAAGCTGACAGCGAAAGACGGCCCATTGGATTTGGTCAGGCCCGACAACATCGATCGCATCGAAACCAATCTTCAGATCGCGCATGCGCCAAAATCCGATGTCCGCGACTTTCGCACCGACTATCTCTTGAAGGTGTTTGACTACAACGCGCAAGCCAAGGCATTCGAGGAATCACCGCTCGAGAACCAGATCGATCGCGAACGGATTTTAGCCGACGAAACGCTCCGGCGCGACTTCAAGGCGTGGCTGTTCGATCCCGTCCATTTCGCCGAGCTCGATCGCGGTACGGTCTTGATCCCCGAAAAATTCCTCGCCACCGGCGCGATCGCCCCGACCCCGGTCGGATTTTCGGCTTCGAACCTGCAGCCGGCCTTCGGCCTCGTGCAGGGCGATAACGCGGCGGCCAATCCCCTATTTATGGAAAGCGACGTCGTTGCGGCGCTGAAGAAGGCCGCCGAGCGCGGCAATCGCCTGCAAAATATACGCTCGGTCGCTGGCTTCGAGCGCCGATTAAACGACATCACGTGTTCCGGCTGCCACCAGACCCGCGGCATCGGCGGTTTTCATTTTCCCGGCGTCGACTGGCTGGCCGCAAAACCCGACAATTCGATTGTCGTGCCGGCC
>DATBYN010000201.1:0-7085 GCA_036513695.1 Bradyrhizobium sp.
GTGCTGGTCGATCCGGCCTCGGTGCCGTTCCTGGCGGGGTCCGAAGTCGACTTCGTCGACGATCTGATCGGCGCCTCGTTCCGCGTGGTCAATCCCAACGCCACCGCCTCCTGCGGCTGCGGCACCAGTTTCTCGATCTGAGAACTCATCAGTGTTCGGCAAGTGCACTCCAGTCTCCGGGGTGATCCGTCTTGACCAATGACCCGTAGGGCGGTACATTAACTCACCCCAAGGGATGAGAAAATGATCGTCAGCTTCCGCGACGATTGGCTGCGCGCCTTCTTCGTGGACGATGTCCGGTCAAGGAACATCCCGCCCGACTTGGAAAGCCGGTTGTTCCGCAAGCTCCAAATGATCGACGACGCGACGACTGATCAGGACTTACGCGTGCCACCAAGCAATCATTTTGAGAAGTTGCGCGGCAAACTGGCCGATTTCCATTCGATCCGCGTCAACAAGCAATGGCGGCTCATTTTCCAATGAATGGCCACCGTGGCGAAGCCATAAATGTCTATCTGGACGACCATAGCTACACGTGAGGCGAGCGATGCTGATGACGAAACGCAAACCGGCGAGCGTAGGCGAAATCCTGGTTCAGGAGTTCATGGAACCGATGGGATTGACCCAGGCCGTGTTAGCTGAGGCTATGGGCGTGCAACGCAAGCACGTGAACGAGCTGTGCAACGACCGCAGGGCCGTGACAGCGCCGACTGCACTCATCCTTGCACGTGTATTCGGAAACAGCCCGGACTTCTGGCTGAATGTGCAGCGCCGCAGCGATTTATGGGAGGCGATGCACTCACCGCGCGAACTCGAGCGGATCAAACGCGCGCGCCCGCTGGGAGCGGCTGCGTGAGTCTGTGATTGAAAGCGTATAACTACCGATTGGAACCCAACAGATGCGTATCGCGACGTGGAACGTGAATTCGATCAGGCAGCGAATCGAGCCGCTGCTGGCCTGGCTGAAGGATTGCTCGCCCGACATTGTTTGCCTGCAGGAGACAAAATGCGTCGACGAGGCGTTTCCGCGGCTTGAAATCGAATCGCTCGGCTACAACGTCGTCACCCACGGCCAGAAGACCTTTAACGGCGTCGCGCTGTTGTCCAAGCTTCCCTTCGACGAGACCAAATCGGGCCTCGCCGGCGACGACGAAGACGCTCACGCCCGGTTCATCGAAGGCGTGGTCCCGCTGAAGCGCGGCGTGCTTCGGGTCGCCTGTCTTTATCTGCCCAATGGCAACCCGCCGGAGACGGAAAAATATCCCTATAAACTCAAATGGATGTCGCGGCTTCTTGAGTATTCGAAGGAGCGACTTAAAGCAGAAGAGCCGCTGGTGCTGGCGGGAGACTTTAACGTCATCCCGAAGCCGGAGGACGTCCATAACCCCGCGGCCTGGGTCGGCGACGCCTTGTTTCGGACCACGACCCGCGAAAGCTTCCAGTCCCTGCTCGGCTTAGGCCTCACCGACGCGTTGCGTGCCGTCACCGACGATCCCGGCCAGTATACGTTCTGGGATTATCAGGCCGGCGCCTGGCAGAAGAACTGGGGATTGCGGATCGATCATCTCCTCATGTCGCCGCAGGCCTCAGATCGGCTGATCGATGTCGGGATCGACAGCTATGTCCGGGCCTGGGAGAAGCCGTCAGACCATGTGCCGGTATGGGCGGATCTGGACCTCGAGGCGGCGTGACGCCTCAATCCCGCCGGCCCTGCACCCAGTGCTCGAGCATCTGCAGTGCCATCGCGCGGTCGTCCTCGGACGCCTTTGCGATCGCCTTGTTGTAGCTTTCCTTGATCCAGGTCTCGTCCGGCGCGGCGCTGTCGCGCGCCAAGGTCAGCCACATCAATCCGCGGGCGGCCTGACGCGGCAGTTGGTCGCCGTTGAACAGCATCTGGCCGAGCAAGGCCTGCGCCTGGTGCTGGCCCTTTTGCGCGGCAAGCCCGAGCCAGCGCGCGCCATAGCGGAAATCATCACGCGACGTGCCGGCGCCGTGCAGATAGAGCCGGGCCAGGTCGTATTGCGCGTCCGCATTGCCGAAATAGGACGCAGCATAGGAGAACATCTCCCGCGCCCGTTCCGGATCGGATTTGACCTTCGAGTTGGGGATGCCATTGAGGTAGTACCGGCCGAGCGCGACAAAGGCGTTGGCGACGATCGCCGCCTGCGGCGCCGACGGGCTATCCTCCGCATGCGCGTTGGCGATCCGGCTGAAATACTCAAACGCCCGCAGGTCGTCCTGGGCGACGCCATCGCCATCGGCATACATCCGGCCCAATTTCCATTGCGCGACGGGATGGCCGCCTTCCGCGGCATATTGCAGCGACGTCAGCGAGGTGTCGGGGGTCGTCGGGGAGATGACCTTCTTCAGCGCGGCGGCGGCGCCAGCGCCCGGCTGGGCCGAAACGACGGGAATCGTGGCATCCTGGCTCGCGGTCGGTGCGCCGTCGAAGGCGAATCCGGGGGCCGCCACCGGCGCGGCTAAAATCAACGCAAAAATGACACGCCTAGATATCCGCATAACACTGTTTCTCGTGCGACCCGCCCGGATGGGTTACAGCGCCATCCACCGCCGGCCCCACCTGTTGGGCATATTTCCAGAGTGCACCTGATGTATGGTTGGTCGCGCGAGGCTTCCATTTGGTCTTGCGCTCGGCCAACTCAGCGTCGGTCAACTTTACGTTAAGAGTCCCGACCACGGCGTCGATCTCGATAATGTCTCCATCCTTCAACAGCGCGATCGGCCCGCCCACCGCTGCCTCCGGCCCGACATGGCCGATGCAGAAGCCGCGGGTTGCCCCGGAAAACCGGCCGTCGGTGATCAGCGCGATCTTGCCGCCCATGCCCTGCCCGGTCAGTGCCGCCGTGGTCGAGAGCATCTCGCGCATGCCGGGACCGCCGCGCGGCCCCTCATAGCGGATGACGATGACGTCGCCCTCTTTGTAGGTCCGGTTGCGGACCGATTCGAACGCATCCTCTTCGCAATCGAAGCAGCGGGCCGGGCCGGTGAATTTCAAATTCGACATACCCGCGACCTTCACGATGGCGCCCTCGGGCGCAAGATTCCCCTTCAGGCCGACCACACCGCCAGTGACGGTGATCGGCTTGTCGGCGGACCGCACCACATCCTGGTGCGGATTCCATTTCACGCTCTTGAGGTTTTCAGCGATCGTGCGGCCGGTGACGGTAAGGCAATCCCCGTGCAAATGGCCGTTGTCGAGCAGCGTCTTCATCAGAAGCGGTATGCCGCCAGCTTCGAACATGTCTTTGGCAACATAACGGCCGCCGGGCTTCAAATCCGCGACATACGGTGTCTTTTTGAAGATTTCCGCGACATCGAACAAATTGAATTTAATCCCGCATTCATTGGCGATTGCGGGCAGGTGCAGCGCAGCATTGGTCGAGCCGCCGGAAGCTGCCACGACAGCCGCGGCGTTTTCCAGCGCCTTGCGCGTGACGATGTCGCGCGGACGGATATTGGCGGAAATCAGCTCCATCACCTTCTCGCCCGCGGTCGTGCAGAAGGCGTCGCGGATTTCATAAGGCGCCGGCGCTCCGGCCGAATAGGGCAACGCCAGCCCGATCGCTTCGGAAACCGTCGCCATGGTGTTGGCGGTGAATTGTGCGCCGCACGCGCCGGCCGAGGGGCAAGCCACCCGCTCGATTTCGTCGAGGTCAGCGTCCGACATCTCGCCGACCGAATGCTTGCCGACCGCCTCGAACATGTCCTGCACCGTGACCTGCTGGCCGCGGAAATTGCCGGGCAAGATCGAGCCGCCATAGATGAAGATCGAGGGGACGTTGAGCCGCACCATCGCCATCATCATCCCCGGCAGCGACTTGTCGCAGCCGGCAAGACCAACCAGCGCGTCATAGGCATGGCCGCGTATGGTCAGTTCGACGGAGTCAGCGATGCATTCGCGCGACGGCAGCGACGAGCGCATGCCGTCATGGCCCATGGCGATGCCGTCGGTCACGGTGATGGTGCAGAATTCGCGCGGCGTGCCACCGGCCGATGCAACGCCCTTCTTGACCGCCTGGGCCTGGCGCATCAGTGCGATGTTGCAGGGCGCGGCCTCATTCCAGCACGACGCCACGCCGACGAACGGCTGGTGGATCTGCTGGGTGGTCAGACCCATGGCATAGAGATACGAGCGATGCGGCGCCCGTTCCGGGCCCTCCGTCACATGACGGCTCGGCAGTCTCTTCTTGATGCTGGTCTTGGCGTCCATCGCGAACCTGTTTCCGCAGCCAACTCTTGTTAGATCCGGAAAAACAGATCTTGTGAAAGATCAAATTTCCTTCGCCTTCGCGAGCGCCGTGGCTGTCAGCCTACGAAGGAATGATTTCATGGAGGGGTGTGGCCAAAAAGCGGCGCGCGCAAGACCTGGCTGAAATAAGGGTTAAATCTTCATAGAGTGTTGCGAGTAGGCAACAATCGTGGCCTCACGGCAACCATTTGGGCGGAACTCTCCCCTTCTTATGCAACCATACGCTGACGTTCCTGCCCCTCCGCGACCGGCAGGTGATCGATCGCCCGGATGCCGGGCCGCTTGCGGAACCTGACGTCGGACTCGGCGACCGCGAGCGTCAACTGGGGCCAGCGCTGAAATAGGGATTTCAGCGCACATTTGCCTTCGATGCGCGCGAGCTGATGGCCGAGGCAGAAATGGATCCCGGTGCCGAAGGCGATGTGCCGGTTTGGCTTTCTTTGCAGATCGAGCCGCTCGGGGTGAGGATTAGCCTGCGGATCCATATTGGCGGCCGCCAGCATGGGCATGATCCTGTCACCCTTGCGCAAACGGACACCGCCCAGTTCGACATCCCTGCGCACGTAGCGCGGCTTTGTGAATTGCACCGGAGAGACGAACCGCAAAAATTCCTCGACCGCGAGATCGGCGCGGCCCCAATCGGCTTCCAGCCAGTCGCGCAGACCAGGGTTTTTCAGAAGCTCAAAGACTGATCCGCTGATCAGGTGCGTGGTGGTCTCGTGCCCGGCCAGCAGCAACAAGAACACCATGGATACGATTTCGTTGGGGCTGATGTGTCCGCCTTCCTTCTCGACCCGCACGATCTCGGCGATCAGCCCCTCCCCACCATGCGCGCGCACGGTCTCGAGGTGCCGCTCGAGATAGCGCTTCAACGCATAGAGGTTCGGGATCGCGCCGAGGAAACCGAGCGCGCCGGTGAAGCGGGTGAAGCCTGCAGCCCAGGCGATGAATTTTGGCCGGTCAGCCAGCGGCAGACCAAGCAGTTCGCAAATAACCGACAGCGGCAATTTGCGCGCATAGCGCTCGACAAGATCGGCCGGAGTCCCTTCCGCAAACAATTCGTCGGCGAGTTCGTCACCCAAGACTTGGATACGCGGCTGCATGTCGAGCACGGCGCGGCGGCGAAAAGCTTCATCGACGATGTCGCGCAGGCGTTTGCGATCCGGCTCGTCCGTCGACAGCATGCTGTTGGAAAGCGTGCGCACGATTCCCGGCATCCACCAGCGAAGTCCGGCAACAGTGCCGTCGTCCTTGCGCATGGTGAAGGTCGAGGTGTCCTTCAGCACCTGATCGGCGAGCGCTTGCGTCGTCGTGGTCCAGACCTTGCCGATGAGGGGAAAGCGTACTTCCACAACAGGCCCCGTGGTACGGAGCTTGTCGACCGCGGCCGCAGGATTGCGAAAGTAATCCTGACTGGTGAAGTCTGCTTGGAGCGTCATGAGCGATTCCTTTCACGAAATACGCATCACGCGGTGTTTGCCGAGCGAAAGATGGGAAGCCCGTCACAAGAATTCCAGATCGGGACGATCAAAAGTGCATAGGAAACCTATGAGGGTGCCCTCCCCGGCACTACGGCTCGCCGGGAAGCGCGGCGAGCCGGCGTATCTTGGTGGCCGATATTTCCTCGGTGGCCTCGTCGAGAACGATCCGCTCGACGGTATAGCCGACGTCCCGCCCGTAAAACACGTTGGTGATGTTCGGCAGCGCCACCACCACAAAGCGCCCGGCATAGGCGGAGAGCCCGGCCTCGATCCGCTGCTTCACCGCAAAGAACGGCAGCGGATTTTTTATATTTATGCCGTGGGTGTCGCGCACCGCGATGCAGACCTGGCCCACGCGGCGCAGTCCCTCTTCGATCAAACGCTGATGACCGGGATGGAACGGCTGATAACGCCCGATGAACAAAGCGGTCGGCCGCTGCGGATCGAAGGCGGGGCGAAGCTTTGTCAGCGCATGCTCCGCCCAATATTGCGGCGCCCCGTCGGCGGTGACGCGCAGGTCGAATCGCTCGGGTGCGGCAAACATCCGGTTGGTGTCTTCAAATCGTCCGGCTTCGATCCGGTCGACCCAAATGATAAACGCGTCGCCAAATGCGGCGCGGGTCTCCGGTGTCGGGCAGATGAAATCGGCGATCACGGTGCCGCCGGCCTCCACCACCCGATCGCACATCCAGCCCATGCGGCGGGCGTGCTCGACACGATCTTCATGGCTGAAGCCGAGGTCGCGCGAGAGATTGGCGCGCACGGCGTCGGCGTTGAAGACAACCGCATTGAGTAACGGTGCGAGGGCTGCCGCGAGTGTGGTCTTGCCGGAGCCCGGAAGCCCCATGATGAGAATTTTACGCTGCATTATTTTTTCGAGTCTCGCTTTGACGGAATTGGCGGTGCCTACGGTCCTTGCAGAAGGATGCCCTGGTGCGCGCGCTACCCCGTCATGCCCCGCCGCGAGGTCTCGCCTTCGGCGAGTTCGATGACAGGGTGATGACGGCTGATGGGGTTCAACGTTCAAAAAGCATCGCCATCGACACAGCTTCGCAATCCCGCGGCGCGACACGCCCGAGTTGTGCATGAAACTTTCGCCCAAAGAGGGCGCAGGGAATGCCGGGCGTCCGATGCGCCCGATAGCCGCGTGTGCAATGATAGTGTGAGAGCGCACACGCGTTAGTCAGGTCACACCGGAATCACCCGGCATTCCCCGCGCAATGGTTTACGGCTTATATCGCGCTCTCCCCGGTGAGCCGGGCTTTCTTGCCACCGTCGCCGGCGGAATTGCTTCCACCGACTTGACACCAGCGTCGGGGTGTCAGGACCACACG
>DATBYN010000202.1:0-2708 GCA_036513695.1 Bradyrhizobium sp.
GACGAGGCTTACCTCGGCCAATCGACGGCTGCGTCGGCACTGGCGGCCTGACCCCATGCCAAGGAGGTGCTGTGAATTTGTGGACAGTCGGCTGCACCGATCCCCGCCTGACCGCGCAAGCGCGGTCCCCTATGGACAAGCTGGGGAAAACGCCATGCGTTTCCCCCACCTTGCCCACAGGTCGGCGGCTGCCCACAAGCTTCACAGCACCCCGCAACAAGACAGAATGAATTTAATTTCGGGGAATGGTGAAACCAGCAGCCGGCCACCGGCCTTTAGCTTATTCCTCCCCGGAAGCTGTCCAAACAACCGGGACCGTCGCACTCTCCAGATATTGAGTGGCCGGGCGCATCTGGTAGAATGGTTCCTAATATAGGTAGATTGGTATACCCCATGAGCTTGAACATCAAAAGCAAGGAAGCACACCGATTGGCCCAGGAGTTAGCGCGGGTTACTGGAGAGAGTATGACCGTCGCTGTCACGGAGGCCGTGCGCGAGCGCCTCGATCGCGTGCGTCGTGAACGGGCGGGTGGTCTGGCAGATCGCCTGTTGGCGATCGGCAAAGATTGCGCGGCGCATCTCAAGGAGCCCTTCCGTACAGTCGATCACGGTGACCTGCTTTATGATGAGAGCGGGTTGCCGCGATGATCATCGACACATCGGCGCTGATCGCGATCCTTCGCGATGAGCCCGAGGCGGCGGCCTGCGCCGAAGCCATTGAGGCAGCTCCCCATCGCCGCATTTCGGCTGCGAATTTTGTCGAAGCCGCAATCGTCATTGACGGAAGCCGGGACCCGGTCGCCAGCCGCCGCTTTGACGATCTCGTCAAGGAGGCGCAGCTGGTCATCGAAGCGGTTACCGAGGTCCAGGCGAGGATAGCGCGCGAGGCATATCGCGATTTTGGCCGGGGCAGCGGTCACCCGGCGCGGCTAAATTTCGGCGATTGCTTCGCTTACGCCCTGGCGCGCGCGACGGGCGAGCCGCTGCTGTTCAAGGGCGACGATTTCGTACGCACCGACATCGCGCCAGCGCTACCCGTAACTCCATATAACCCACCACCATAGCTGGACGGGTCAATGGAAGGGGCAGCAAGCGACGGATCTGGCCAGTTCGGCGCGCAAGGGTCGGGGTCGCTTCCTATGCTTACTCATCCTTGTATTTGATGGAGCAGCCATAGGCGCGGGTCGAGGCGACGGCGACCGGCTGGCCGGCGGCGATCGCGTCGAGAGCGGCGGCGACGCACCGTACCGGGTCGATGATGATCACGTGCTGTTCGGTTACGTTTTTCAGTGCCTCACCGCGCGCCGCAATGCGTGAACCGCACCAAAAGCGGTTATATCGGTCAATTCGGTGTAGGGGCGGCGCGGCCGGTCGGGGTGAGCTCTATGCCTGGCTCGTGCCCGAACGCGTCAGGGCTTGGCGTTAGTTTAGTGCTCGAGCCAGGCGTCTTCGAACCGCCAGCCGTTGAAGAGACTGTTGACCATCACCGTAATCCCGTGCACTCGCGGGTAGCGGCAGGTCGCGAGCCGGTAATTGTAGATCATCGGCCGTGCCGCGTCCTCTTGCAGCCGGCGGTCGACCTCCCAGACCAGCTTCTTGCGCTTGTCCTGGTCCCGTTCCATCGACTGCTGCTCGTACATCTTTTCGAGTTCGGGATTGCAGTAGTTGGTGTAATTGCGCTCCGAGCCGCACGCATAATGTTCAAAGAAATAGGCGTCCGGATCGTCAACTCCGCTCCCCGACAGATTGGCTCCCAGCATGAAGTCCTTGCGGGCGATCTTCGGGAACCAGTTCGCGGTTTCGACGGTGTCGAGTTCGCCATCGATATAGATCTGCTTCATCTGGTCGATGAGGATAACCGCCGGGTCGCGGTATTGCGCGATATTGCGGGTTGCGACCTGTACCGGCAGCCGATGGTTCGGCCCATAGCCGTGCTTTTCCATCAGCTTTCGAGCTTCTTCCCGGTTTGCGACAACATCGGGGCCATAGCCCGGCAGTGTCATCATGATCTCCGGCGGCAAACCCCACAGCCCGGCGGGGCCCGGCTGCATCGCGCCGCCTATATCGCCCTGCCCTTCGGCTATGATGTCAAGAAATGCCTTGCGGTCGATCGTCAGCTGCATCGCTCGGCGAATCTCTGGGTCGTTGAACGGCGGCGCGTCGCGATTGACGAGCATGTTGATTGCGACCGGCGTTGGCGTCACCTCACAGATCGCTTGCGGCGCCTGGGCCTTGATGTCGCGCACCATCTGGACCGTGACTTCGTAAGGGAAGGTCATGTCGAACTTGCCGGCGATAAATGCGAGCGCCTGCGTCGACCGGTTTGGGATAATCGTCCATTCGATCGCGTCGAGATAAGGCCGTCCGGGCTTCCAATAACCGGTGTTCTTCTCCAGCCGGATGTATTCGTTGGGCTTGAATACGACGAATTTGAACGGGCCAGTGCCGATCGGACGCGAGCGCATGTCGCGGGACGAAACATGGCAGGGATAGACCGGCGACATGCCGCTCGCCAATAGCATCACGAACGCCGGCTGGGGGCGTTTCAACACCAAAGTCGCGGCATAATCGCCGTCGGTTGCGACCTCGTCGAGGTTGCGGTACCACGCCTTGCGCGGATTGAGGCGCAGTCTGTCGGCTGATTTGCCGGTCAGCATGTCCCAGGTGCATTTGACGTCCTTGGCGGTAAACGGCTGGCCGTCATGCCA
>DATBYN010000203.1:0-4530 GCA_036513695.1 Bradyrhizobium sp.
GGTGACGATGTGATCGGTGCGCCAGTCGACCGCGAGCAGGCCGAAGGCGGAGAGATTGCCGGGATTCGGCGGCACGATGCAGGCTTTCATACCCAACAGATCCATCACCGCGGCCGATTGCGCCGGACCCGCGCCGCCAAACGACAGCAACGCAAAGGCGCGCGGGTCGATGCCGCGCTGGATCGTCATCTGCCGGATCGCGTTGGCCTGGCTCCAGTTCGCGATCTCGATGATGCCGCTGGCAAGCTGCTCGACGCTCATGTTGCCCGGCAATCTCGCCGCCAGCGCCGCGATACCGCCGCGCGCGCGTTCGACATCGAGCGCGATGCCGCCCCCGATCAGCGATGGGGGAATCCGCCCCAGCACCAGATTGGCATCGGTAATCGTCGGCTCGTTGCCTCCGTTCGGATAGCACATCGGCCCAGGCTCGGCGCCGGCGCTGCGCGGGCCAACCTTGAGATGGCCCTCGCGGCTGATCCAGGCGATCGAGCCGCCGCCGGTGCCGATGGTCTCGATATCAATCATCGGGATTCGCACCGGGAACGGACCGACCGATCCGCCATTTGTCACCTGTGGTTTGCCGCCTTCGATCAAGCAAAGGTCGGTTGAGGTGCCGCCGGCATCGAGCGTCACCAGATCGGGAAAGCCGGCGATGTCGGCGATTACCGCGCAGCCGAGCGCGCCGGCCGCGGGACCCGAGAGCGCGGTCGTGATCGGTTTGCGCACCACCTGATCGGCGCTGGCAACGCCGCCGCTTGATTGCATCACCAAAAACGGCTTGTCCTGCAGGCCTGGCCCGAGTTCCTGATGCACGCGCTTGAGATAGCGTTCCATATGCGGCTTGACGAAAGCGTCGACCAATGTCGTCACGGCGCGCTCATATTCGCGATATTCGGGAAGCACCACGCAGGACAGCGAGAAGGTCGCGTCCGGATATTCCTCAGCGACGATCTCAGCAGCGCGCCGCTCATGCGCATCGTTGGCGTAAGAATGCAGCAGGCAGATGCCGATCGCGCGCACGCCTTGCGCGCGGAAGAATCTTGCGGCGTCACGCACGCTTGACTCATCGAGCGGGCGCAATTCGCTGCCGCGGAAATCCAATCGGCCAACGACCTCGCGGACGAATTGCAACGGCACGATGCGGTCGGGCTTGACCCAGAAGTAGGAATTTCCGTAACCCTCCGGCACCGACTGCCGGGCGATCTCGAGGATGTGCCGAAAACCTGAGTTGACGATCAGGCCGAGCGAATTTATCTCGCCCTGCAACAGCGCATTGGTCGCAACGGTGGTGCCGTGGGCGAGGCCCGCGACAGCGTCGGTGGCAGCGCCGCTCGCGGCGAGAATCTTGTTGACGCCGCGCTCCAGGCCGATCGCGGGATTGGTCGGCGTGCTCGCAACTTTTGTCACCAGCGTCGCGCCGGACACGGTATCGACCGAGACGATGTCGGTAAAAGTTCCGCCGGTATCGATGCCGATGCGAAGGCGCGGAGATGCGGAATTGTTCGACATGCCTCGCACCATTCTCCGAAAAAAATATGGCGATGCCAAGCAGGCCGGCATCATCCGCCTGGCCGGCACAATGGGTCAAACTTTTACGTGAAGTCAAAGGCCGAATTTCGATGCGGCTATCGGAAATTCCGATCCATAAAATCGGACCAAAAATGCCTATGCTTTCAGCATTTCTCGCAATCTCAGCAACGCCGTTTCCTTGCGTCGCGACATCGGCTCGCGCCGCCGAAACAGACTGAACGCGACATTGCGCGCCGGTTGAATCGAAAGTGCCTTCAGTAGTCCCAAGGTGACTTCATTTTCCGCACAGGCGCGCGGCACGATGGCAATTCCGCCTTCCGATTGTACAATCATCTTGATGGTCTCGATATTGTCGACGACGGCCAAAATATTGGGCTTGATGCCCAAGTCCGTGAAAAGCGAGAGCACCACTTGGCCGTATCCCACCGTCAGCTCGCTCATGACGAAGGGCTCGGCAAGCAGGCGGCCAACATCGACCGGCTGCTTCGATCGCGCCAGCGCGTGTTTTGGATGCGTGATCAGCACCATCTCGGCGTCGATCAGGCGATCGAACACGAGGCCAGCCGGCAACCGTTCCGGATCGGATTCGATCGCAATCCCAGCGTCCAGCCGCTCTTCATGCAGTTCGTTGAAGATATTCTTGGTCGGCGCGGTGAGGATTTCCAGCCGCACGCCTGGCAGATCGTTCTTGAGGTCGGCGAACATGCGCGGAATGAAAATCTGCGCCATGCCCGACCCCATGCCGATCGTCAACGTATCCAGCAGCGCGCCGCGCAGCCGCCGGGCAGTGTCGGAGAGAGTAAGCAGGTCGCCCATCACCCGCTCTGACTCGTACAGAAAAGTGCGCCCGCGGTCGGTCGATTCGATGCCGCGCGAGGTGCGGCGAAACAGCTCGAAGCCGATTTCCTCCTCGAGCAACTTGACCTGTTCGCTGACCGCCGACTGCGAGATGTTCAACCGCTTCGCCGCCTTGGTGAAGCTGCGCTCCTTGTAGACCGAAAGCGCGTAACGCAATTGGCGAAAATCCAAATTCGAAATCCCCTTAATCAGGCCGGCACCGCCGACATATCAAAATAGCGCGTCGTCTCCAATTTGGTTTCGGCGATCAGCTTTCCTTTCCGGATCACCCAGCGCGGCGGCGCCCGAGTCGCGAAAGCCTCGCGCGCGTCGCGTGCATCGAGCACCACGAGATCCGCCAAGCTGCCGACCGCCACGCCAAAATCCGGCACGCGCAATGCCTTGGCGCCGTTGTTGGTGACCATGTCCATCACCGCGAGAATCTCGGGCGGCTGGCTCATATGGGAGGCATGACAGAGCAGAAATGCGATCTCAAGCGGATCGTTCTGGCCGAACGGATAAAACGTGTCGTGCACGCAGTCCTGTCCACAGGCGACATTGACGCCGGCCGCCAGCAGCTCCTTGACCTGCGTCACCCCGCGGCGCTTGGGATAATCGTCGAGCCGGCCCTGCAGCATCAGATTGGTGGCGGGATTGGCGATCATGTTGACGCCGGCTTCATGCAGGCGGCTGATCACGTGATCGGCGTAGTTTCTCGGGTAACCCGCCAGCGCACAAGTGTGGCCGGCGGTGACCCTTCCCTGCCAGCCATTCTTGATGGTCAATTCGGCGAGCACTTCGAGGGTTCGCGCCATGGGATCGTCGGTCTCATCGACATGCATGTCGATATCGGCGTCAAATTCCTTTGCGATCTCGAACGCAATTTCGATATGCCGGCGGCTATCGGCCGGCGAATTCTCGTTGAATGGCATGCCGCCGACGACGTCGACGCCAAGATTCATCACCTGTCGCATCAGAGCCTCAGTGCCGGGCGATTTTATGATTCCCTCCTGAGGAAAGGCGACGATCTGGATATCGATCAGATCGCGAAACCGTTCGCGGGCGCGGATCAGGCCTTCGGCCGGTCGCGTGCCGCCGATCGGATCGACATCCACATGGGTGCGCAGTCTGGAGATGCCGTTTTCCAGCGCACGGCTGAGCACGCGCGAGGCCCGATCGGCGATTTCATCCACGGTGTAATTGCGCTTGATATCCCAGAGGATCTCGATCGCCTCCGTGAGTGTCCCCGAGATATTGACCGGCGCGCGCTCAGAGATCAGCGCCTTGTCGAGATGAATATGCGGCTCGACAAAGCCGGGCACGGCCATTCGCCCCTCCGCATCGAGCGTGAGGGCGGCAGGCGAGGTCGCGGCACCTTGGCCGACGCTTACAAACTTACCGCCGGCGATGCCGAGATCGCAGAGGCCTTTGGTGCCCCACAGCGCAACATTTTTGACGAGAATATCTAACGTCATCGACCGAGCTCCGTACCGGCACGCCGCCCAATGTAGTCGATCAGAGAATTTTAGGCGACATGCAGATAGCCTTCGGCGAGCGAGGCCCATGTCCAAGCTACAGCATCATTGGACCCAGTTGAACATCCACTGCACCCCAAACCGGTCGGTAAGCTTTCCGTAGTAGTCGCCCCAGGGCTGCATACCCAGCGCAGTCGATATCTTTCCGCCACCTCCGAGACGCACGAATAGTTGCTTCGTTCGTTCGCGGTCCCGCATCATGAGGATATGCGCGGAGCCTCTCATCGGTTCGGCGTCATCGTTGTCGGACGCGTAGAAGGCGACGCCCGGCCCTTCGAATTTTGCGTGCATGATCTTGCCGCGCATTGCCTCGTTTTTCACAGGCATGCCGTTCGCGCCATAGCGCAGCACTTCGACGACTCGTCCCAGGCCACAGTGCGCGTAAAAGGCGAGAGCCTCTTCGCATGTCGTGGTGAAAAACAGATAGTTTGACAATTGCATCGCCGTTGCTCCTAAGCCTTCGTGTTCGGCGTAAACCCTCGGAGGGTTATGGGTCCCGGCGTTCGCCAGGACGACTTGGGAGAGTTTTCGCGGTCGCAGGTGCAGCTACCGCCGCTGCCGTGACCAGATTGAGCGATTTCAACTCGTCCGGCCTGAACACGAACAACCTGTCGTGCGGCGTCTCCAT
>DATBYN010000204.1:0-9665 GCA_036513695.1 Bradyrhizobium sp.
AGCGGTGATCCAGTACGCCGCGGCTTATCGATTTCATCACTGGCGTCTCTGGAATACTGGGTCACCCGCCTTCGCGGGTGACGACGGTTGAGTGTCATCGCGAGCGAAGCGAAGCAATCCATGGGGCTACAATAAGAAAGAGTGGATTGCTTCGTCGCTTCGCTCCTCGCAATGACGGCAAGATACGAGTTCGCGATCTCGCCGCATGTGTTGCGCGAGGTTTGGCCGGCTCGTTCCGCCCTCTGCAATCAGAGGGCGCAGGGAATGCCGGGCGCCCGATGCGCCCGAGAGCCGCGTGTGCAGGGGTAGTGGTAGAACGCACACGCGTAATCAGGTCACACCGGAATCACCCGGCATTCCCCGCGCAATGGTTTACGGCTTATATCGCGCTCTCCCCGGTGAGCCGGGCTTTCTTGCCACCGTCGCCCCTGAGAAGCTTGCTTCTCAAGAACTTGACACCAGCGTCGGGGTGTCAGGACCACACGACTTTGCCGTCCGCTTAAGCGCTGCTCGTCAATAGCGCTGCCGCGTCCACCGCGCCCCGCCCCGCGTCCGTGACGATCGCGAAACGCCCCTCTGAGTGGGACGGGATGGGAAGCGATATAGAGGTGATTTGGGGGAGGCGAAAACCGATTTATTTTTGCTGAGCGATCTGGACAACCCAAATCAGCTTGAGATTGTTCACGAATTTTCTGTTTTGGCGCAGGAGCCGTAGGGGTCGGCGCAAAGCGCCGCCTGATGACAGGCTCCGCGCAATCCGGGGCCGCCCCTACCACTTGCGTCACTGCCCCCGGGTTTCGCTTGCGCTCCACCCGGGCTACGGCTCTCGGCAATGACGGAAAATTCTCAGGTCACGCAGCGGCCGGGCTGCAGTCGCTTTGCGACCTCGGTCAGTACGCTGACCACGGGTTCGCAGGCGACCGTCGGCTTCCTGTCGCCCGACGACTTGGTCACAAGGGGAGCTGGAGTTGTGCCACGGGCCGCGGAAGTGAGCGGTAGGCGGATAAGAAACGACGTCGCGGCATGCCCGTCCAGCCGCAGCGCGACGGTCTGCGTTGGCGTCGCCGGTCCTGCCGCGCGAAGGGCACGGTCGGCCTTCGTGTCGCGATTGACGGCGGCTTCGGGCGCGCCAAAACCCTGCAGAACATTTGCCTGAACCGTGGGCAGATCGCGGCCCGACGCGAACTGGACGGCGCCTAACGTCAGCGCGACGGCGCCCGCGCTCAAAATTCCCCTGGATAGCTGTGGCATGTTCGGTTCATCCCTCGCCCCATGGCGATCAGGGACACAACGCGAACAGACGATGGCAGTTCTCGACACCGTCATCACTTAACCGTGTTCAAAAAAATTTCAGAGGGGCGGGAACGAATTTGAGGGCCGTGCGTCGTACCGGCAGCCGGTTATCCCCCCTGCCCCATTGACCGGCGATGTAGGGCGCGACCGTGGTGATGCCGGTCGCGCCCTGCTTTTTTGTGCAAAAGCAATGTGCTGTAGGCGAGCTCTGTGGCTGTTGCCCTTACAGCGAAAGTCCGGCGCGCTGCAAAGCGCGCCGGACTTATTTTGAAGGCAAATCTCTGAAGGCAAATCGTGTTTCGATCAGGAAGCCGCCGCCCTCGGCGCGCGGTTGCGCGAATTGCGCTGGAAGAACAGCGCCTGGCTTGCGACCGCCGACACCATCGCTGGCTGGAACGGCTTTGAGATCAGGAACGCCGGTTCGGGGCGTTCGCCGGTCAGGAAACGTTCGGGATAGGCGGTGATGAACACCACCGGCACCTCGAACACCCGCAGCAGCTCGTTGACGGCGTCGAGACCCGAGCTGCCGTCGGCGAGCTGGATGTCGGCGAGGATCAGGCCCGGCCTTTTGTTCTTGGCGAGCGCCACGGCGTCGGAATGGGTACGGGCGACGCCGATCACGTTGTGGCCGAGATTCCTGACCAGGCTTTCCAGATCCATCGCGATGAAGGTCTCGTCCTCGATGATCAGCACATCGGTCGCGATCTCGGCGGCCATCTCCCGGCCCGCGGCATCGGCGAGTTTTCGGGTCTCCGCTATATCGGTGCCGAGAATGTAGGCCACTTCCTCCTCGGAGAAACCCTCCAGCGACAGCAGCAGGAAGGCCTGGCGCGGCAACGGGGTGATATTCGACAATCGTCGCTCCGGCGGCATCGGCAGCGTCGCAATCTCGGAATTGTCGTTGACCGCGACCGAATTCCAGATCTGGGTGAAAAGCCGGAACAGCCCGGCGCGGGGCCCGTGCTGCTCGTCGAGCAGCGCGGAATCCTGCAGCAGGGCTTCAAGCATGGCGCCGACATATGCGTCTCCCGACGCCTGGTTTCCCGTCAAGGCGCGAGCATAGCGCCGCAATAACGGTAGGTGTTCAGCAACGACCTGTGATCGGGACATCCCCACTCCGTCATTCTCTAGGGTCATATTTCTGATTGGGGTGACCCGGTTCCCCCTGATGTGCGTGTCTACGCTTTAGTCTCATAAAAGTTCCGCCGCTCAGGAACTTTCTGGCGCGCTTCGAATTACTCTCGCTCACTATTGCTGCTGTGGCGAAGGCTCGAATGAGAGATAACTCTTGGAATTACAATGGCTTAACTCTCGGGGAAACGTGGAACATGTCATGAAAGATGTAAAGTCTCAAGCCAGCAAGAATGCGGCACCGGGCAAGCAGGGCGGCCTCAATGCCGAAATTCAGTCGAGGATCGGCCATCAGCTCCGCGCCATGTATGACGATATCGTGCGCCAGGGCGTGCCGGATCGTTTCGCGGAGCTGGTCCGCAAGCTTGATGTTCCCAAGCCCGATACCCAAGTGGAAGGCACGGGCGATCAAACAAACAAGAACGACGGGAGGGACTAATGCCTCTCACAGACTCGCTTCGCGACGACATCTTGGCGTCGGTTCCAAGCCTGCGCGCATTCGCCATCTCACTCTCCGGCAACGGCGATCGCGCTGACGATCTGGTGCAGGAGACGCTATTGCGTGCGCTCGCCAACATCGACTCGTTCCAGCCCGGCTCCAACCTCGCCGCCTGGCTGTTCACGATCCTGCGCAATTTGTTCCGCTCGGATTACCGCAAGCGGCGCCGCGAGGTGGAAGACGCCGATGGCAGTTATGCCAAGACGCTGAAAACCCAGCCGGCGCAAAGCGCGCATCTCGAGTTCGAGGAGTTTCGCGCCGCCCTCGACAAGCTGCCGCAGGACCAGCGAGAAGCCCTGATCCTGGTCGGCGCCTCCGGCTTTTCCTATGAGGACGCGGCTGCGATCTGCGGTTGCGCCGTCGGCACTATCAAGAGCCGCGTCAACCGGGCACGATCGAAACTGTCAGCACTGCTTTATGTCGACGGGGCCGAAGATTTCGGCCCCGATGAAACCGTCCGCGCCGTGATCGGCGGCAGCGGCTAACCCAAAAGACCCGCCGGCTAGCGCTTGGGTCGCAGCGGCGCCGAAAATTGTTCGGTCCGGTCCCTTTCCGTCATATCGACCACAGTCTCCATCGGCGCGGTGAGTTCGTAGACGTAAGAGACGTCGGTAAAATACCGCTTCGATATGCCACCGAGCGCCTCCGGCGCGACCCGGTCGAGCAGGATGACGCCGAAATCGCTGTCTTCCCGCCGGGTCGCGGCGCTGGTGTTGAACTCTTCCCAGCGAAAATAAAAAGTGGCGTCGGGACCTTCTCCGGTCACTTCCCAATGCGCGACGATGTGCGGGTGCTTGCCGACCAGCGAAAGCCCCTCGTCGGAATGCGACGCCAGTTCGAAGAACAACAGCGACAGGCTCTGTGCGGCCCGCGCGCTCACCGCGATATCCGGACCGCTCACCGCGATACGCTCGGCATGCGGGATCGCGCGCGCCTCGAACAGGCCCTTCATTTTCACGCCCTGCCACTGGCTCTCGCTCAAGAGCGAGACCACGTTCGACATCGCATGGATCCGGCCGATCAGGAGCTCGCGGGCAACATCGATGTCGGAGCCGTGGCGCAGCGTGCGCGTCACAATCGACTGGATCACCGCAAGGATGTTCTTTACCCGGTGATTGAGCTCGTCGATGACAGCGGTCAGCCGGCGTTCGAAGCCGATCCTGACCTGGATCTCGCGGCTAAGCCGCAGATTGTTGTAGGCGACATATCCGAACAGCCCGCAAACGATGCCGGTCAGCGCCAGCCCGATCGCCGCCACCACGGCGGCGGTCTCCTCGGCGCGCTTCACCGCGTTGGTTTTGGCGTAGTAGCCGAGCGACCAGTCGCGGCCGCCGAACGTCACCGTCCGCGTCATCGAGGGTGGAGGCCCTTCCTGCGATGCCGTCCGCGCGCTGACGACGCCCTGATCGTTGGCGATCAGTTCGCCATTGGAGCTGCGCGGGTCCTTGAGCACGACCGAGAACAGCGAGAGGTCGTCATTGGCCAGCATCAGCGGCGCCAGTTCATAGGAGAACGTGACAAACCCCGCCGGCTGCGCGGCGCCTTCCTGCAGCACGGGGGCGGCCAGCACGAGGCCGATCGGCCCGTTGCCGCGCAATAGCGGGATCGGGTCGGAGGCGACCGACTTTCCTTCTGTCATCGCCCGGGTCAGCATCGCGCCCATGATCGGCTGCTGATCCAGCGCGCGGCCCGGGAAAGCCATGGTCTCCGCGTTGCGGGGCTCGACGTCCATCAGCACATCGATCGGCTTGTCGAGCGCGCGGGCGTTCAGCGGTTGATCGTCGGAATTGCGGATCGTCGGGTTGGAAAATCCGGCGCTCAAAAGCTCCATGCGCGCCGCATCAAGTTCGTTCGGCTTGAGCCGCGCGATCCAGCTTGCGACCACGAAATCGGTCTTGAAGGCATAGATCGAGGACCGCAACGGCTGCAGCATATTGGCCTTGATCACGGATGGCGCCCGGAACAGGCCGGACGCGACGCGGGCAAGCAATTCGCGCTCGGTCAAGCGGTCCTGAACCAGACTGGCATGGACGTCGATGGCGCGCGCCAGCGCGATGCCGTCGAGCGTCAGCTCCTGATCGTGAACCCGAAACGCCGCAAGGCCGGAGAGCAGAACTCCGATGAACGCGATAAACCCAATGATGAAACCCAGCCGAATCACTCGCTTGCTCAAAACATGAGAAGTGGGCGAAAGAGAAGAAGCATCGCGCGTCCGCCGGGGCGGCAACAAACCGAAACAGAATTAAAACCAACCGTCAGGGATAATGGAGGAGCGATCATTCGTACGCAACAACGGTTGGCGGAGAAGCTTAACAACACCGGCCAGGAGGCTCGTTCCGGCAAGGGCCGGAGAATGCTAATCGCGGCAAACCGATTTGGTTCCACTTGAGGGAACAAAAAGTTCTTTGATTTCACCCGCGATCGCGGTACGGCGGCGTCAAAGGCGTTAACGTTGGAATTAACGGGGCGCGCGCGAGGCGCCTAACACGTTAACGAATTCGTTCAGCCTGCTTTGGCCTTGGCTCCTGCCTTGGCCTCATCTTTTGCCTTGGGGCTCAGTCCGCCCTTGGCCTCGATGAAGCCAACAATACGGTCGAGCCCCTCGCTCTTCCGCAGATTGGTCATGACGAACGGCCGTTCGCCGCGCATCCGCCTTGCATCGGTGTCCATTTTCTCAAGCGAGGCGCCGACATGCGGCGCGAGGTCGATCTTGTTGATGACCAGAAGGTCGGACCGGGTGATGCCGGGGCCGCCCTTGGAGGGAATCTTGTCGCCGGCCGCAACATCGATGACATAGATCGTGAGGTCGGCGAGCTCGGGCGAGAAGGTAGCAGCGAGATTGTCGCCGCCGGATTCGATCAGCACCAGATCCAGATCGGGAAATTTCGCGCGCATGTCGGCAACCGCGGCGAGATTCATCGAGGCGTCCTCGCGGATCGCGGTGTGAGGACAGCCGCCGGTCTCGACGCCGGCAATGCGATCCGGCGTCAGCGACCCCGAGCGCACCAGATACTCTGCATCCCATTTGGTGTAGATGTCGTTGGTGATCGCGGCGATGTCGTAACGATCCCGCATCGTCTTGCAGAGCAGGTCCATCAGCGCGGTCTTGCCCGATCCAACGGGACCACCGATGCCGATGCGAAGCGGGCCGTGGGGGTTAGACATTTGGGGTGCTCTTTCCATTATCGTCGTCCCTGCGAAAGCAGGGACCCATAGCCACCGAATTCAATTGTTGCGACGCGTTGGAGCCCCAGCCGTGCAGACCACGAACATTTGTGGTTATGGGTCCCGGCGTTCGCCGGGACGACGGTGGAGAATGCATCGCGCCCATCATGACCGGAACAACCTCGTATATTGCGTCTCGTGCCGGAGGCTCGCGAGATCGGCGCGAAAGGTGGCGCTGCCGAGGTCGTCGAGCGAGGCATGCAGTGCGCGGACGGCTGTTGCGGCGACGACCGGTTCGAGCAAAGCGAGAACGCGCTGGCTGTCGGTTTGCCCCAAGGGGATAAGCCGGCTGCCTGCCGATATCCAGTTCGACGTCAGCGCGTGAAGGAAAGCATGCAGCGTGGGTTCGAGTGGAATTCTATGTGCGGCGCTGACGAGGCCCACCGCGACGGGATAGACCAGTGTTCCCTGGCATTGCACCATCATTTGCTCAAGGTCATCGCAATTCCAAGCCGCGCGGGCGATCTCGATGAAGGCGCGTCCCTGCGCCGAGGTTTCGAGCTGCCGCTCGCGCGAGGGCACGAAGGCGGCGGCAATGTCGGCGATGTCGCGAAAGGCCGCCGCGTCGCCCAAGGACGCCGCCCGGTGCGCCCGCGCCAGGAACACACCGTCGCAAAATCCGTTTCCATCGGCGAGCATCGCCGCAAGCCACTCGCGCAGTGAGCTGGCATCAACGATATCGCCTGCCTCCACCGCCCATTCGATGCCAGAGGAGTAGGAGAACGCGCCGACCGGAAAGGCCGGCGACAGCCAGGTCATCAACCGATAAAGCGCCGCCACCTCGTTTTCGCTCATCCCGCCCCGATCCTCGATCGGCGGCGGCCTATTTGTGGTCATGAGCATGGGAATGGTCGTGATAATGATCGTGGTCGCAATGCTCGTCGTGGTGATGGTGATCGTGGTGGTGATGATCGTCATGGTGATGATGGTGATCGCCATGATCATGCGACGCCTGGTCATGCGCCGCATGTTGGTGCGGATCGCCCTCGCCCGCGTGGGCGTGGCCGCCGCCGGCATAGGCGCCGCCTTCGGGATCGAATGGCGCCTCGATCTCGATCACGCGCGCGCCCAAGCCCTTGACCATCGCCTCGATGACGTGATCGCGCCGGATACGCAGGCCCTTCGGCATGATCTGCGTCGGCAAATGGCGATTGCCGAGATGCCAGGCGACGCGAACCAGATGATGCGGGTCGGTCCCCCTGATCTCGATCAATGGCTCCGGCGCCGCGACCACTTCGACCAGCCTCCCGTCCTCGAGCACCAGCGCATCACCGCCACGCAGCACGACGGCGTTTTCCAAGTCGAGCAGGAACTCAAGTCCCCGCGTACCGGTCATCGCCATCCGCCGCCGGTGCCGGTCGTCGAAATCGAGCACCACGGTATCGGCCGGCGCTTCGGTCCAGCGATGCTGCCCCTTGACCTCAGTTGCGCGGATCATGCGAACATGTCCAGATTTTTCACCTCGTGATCTTCCAGCTAACGGACTTCGACCTTTTCCGGGGTGATGTATTCAATCTTTGGTGGCGCGGTCATGCATTTCACGGCGACCCGGCCAAAGGTCTTCATGTGCTCGGCGGCGCGGTGCGGCCCCAGCGCTTCCATATTCTCCCACTGCTCGACGAAAACCATCTTGGACGGATCGGTGACGCTTTCGTGCAGGTCATAGGCGATATTACCCGGCTCCTTCCGGGTCTCCTTGATGCAGGCGGTCGCGGCTGCAATGAATTCGGCGCGCGTTTCAGGTTTCACGGTCAGCGTGGCAACGACGTAAATCACGAAAGTCCTCCCGGTCTTGTTCTGGCTTCAAGCGCCGGGGATAACCCTAGTACATGAAATACCGTTGCGCCATGGGCAGCACCTCGGCCGGCGCACAAGTCAAAAGTTCGCCGTCGGCGCGGACCTCATAGGTCTCGGGATCGACCTCGATCTTGGGCGTGGCGTCGTTATGGATCATGCTCTTCTTGGAGATGCGGCCACGGGTATTTTGCACCGCATAGAGTTCTTTCTCGATGCCGAGCTTCTTGCCGAGTCCGGAAGCCACTGCCGCCTTCGAGGAAAATACTACCGAGGACGCCGTCAGCGATTTGCCGAAAGCCGCAAACATCGGCTGGTAATGCACGGGTTGCGGCGTCGGGATCGACGCGTTCGGATCGCCCATGGGAGCTGCGACGATCGAGCCGCCCTTGATGACGCATTCGGGTTTTACGCCGAAAAACGCCGGCGACCACAGCACGAGATCGGCAAGTTTGCCTTTTTCCACCGAGCCGATCAGTTTTGAGACGCCGTGCGCGATCGCGGGGTTGATGGTGTATTTGGCGATGTAGCGTTTGACGCGGAAATTGTCGTTGTTGCCCTTGTCCTGCGGCAACGATCCGCGCTGCTTCTTCATCTTGTCGGCAGTCTGCCAGGTGCGGATGATGACTTCACCGAGCCGGCCCATGGCTTGCGAATCCGACGACATCATCGACAGCGCGCCGAGGTCGTGCAGGATGTCTTCCGCCGCAATGGTCTCTTTCCGAATGCGGCTTTCGGCAAACGCGAGATCCTCGGCGATCGAGGGATCGAGATGGTGGCATACCATCAGCATGTCCAAATGCTCGTCGATGGTGTTGCGGGTGAACGGGCGCGTCGGATTGGTCGAGGACGGCAGCACGTTCTTCAAGCCCGCGATCTTGATGATATCAGGCGCATGGCCACCGCCGGCGCCTTCGGTGTGGAAGGCGTGGATGGTGCGGCCCTTGAAGGCTTTTACGGTGTCCTCGACAAAACCGGACTCGTTCAGTGTATCCGAATGCAGCATCACCTGAACGTCGTAGTCATCGGCGACCGAAAGACAATTGTCGATCGCCGCCGGCGTGGTGCCCCAGTCCTCGTGCAGTTTTAGGGCGCAGGCGCCGGCCTTGATCATCTCCTCAAGCGCGGCCGGACGCGAGGCGTTGCCCTTGCCAGAAATGCCGAGATTGACCGGAAACGCGTCGAACGACTGGATCATCCGCGCCATATGCCAGGGGCCGGGTGTGCAGGTCGTCGCATAAGTGCCGTGTGATGGCCCGGTGCCGCCGCCGAGCATCGAGGTGACGCCGGACATCAGCGCGTGCTCGATCTGCTGCGGGCAGATGAAATGGATGTGACTGTCGAACCCGCCGGCGGTCAGGATTTTTCCCTCGCCCGCGATGACGTCGGTGCCGGGACCGATGACGATGGTGACGCCGGGCTGGATATCGGGATTGCCGGCCTTGCCGATGGCGCTGATCATTCCCTCTTTGATGGCAACATCAGCCTTCACGATGCCCCAGTGATCGACGATCAGCGCATTGGTGATGACGGTATCGGCCGCGCCCTGCTTGTTGGTGACCTGCGACTGCCCCATGCCGTCGCGGATCACCTTGCCGCCGCCGAATTTTACTTCTTCGCCGTAGGTCGTAAAATCCTTCTCGACCTCGATGATGAGGTCCGTGTCCGCGAGCCGCACCCGGTCGCCGGTGGTGGGACCGAACATGTCGGCATAGACGGAACG